>NZ_CBCHRQ010000104.1:0-3028 GCF_965064355.1 Aquiluna sp. | reverse complement strand
CTCGCCAGGATAGGCGCCCAGCAGGTCCTCAGCAGGAGCTGAGATGGCAACCCCGAGACCGGCTGTTGAAGCTTCGGCTGGTTCTTGATTCTTGGTTACTCCTCCGACTGAAACCACACCTGGAATAGTTGCTGGGGCGGATGGTCTTGAGGATTGATCGGTTCGATTTCCAGCGGCAGCAACCACCAAAACATCATTCTCGAAGGCGTAGCTAAACGCATCATCCCAGCTGCGCGGCCAAGTTTGCGAGTTTCTGGTCAGCGAGAGGTTGATGATATCTGCATCATGATCCACCGCCCACCTAACCGCCTGGGCAATCTGGTCATCGGTATTTGAACCCGGAACACCTAGGCCAATTGAAATAGCGAGCAACTTTGCTTTTGGAGCTACGCCGATTACTCCCGAGCCAGTGCTGCCCTGGCCAGCAATTAGCGATGCCACCATGGTGCCGTGGAAGGATGAGCTGCCCACCCCAGAGGTGCCATTTGGCACCCCGACAGTTGAGAAGTCAACACCGTCAATTACGGTGCCCAGTAAATCTGGGTGGGAAGAATCGATTCCGGTGTCGATAACTGCAATGGTTACGCCAGCTCCGTCTAGCTGAGTTTGATCAAAACCGTAGCTTTGAATCCACCAATTATCAGCAATGGTTGCAGGTGCCAGCAGAAGACCCAGAACCAATAGCGCTATACGCACCGGCACACCTCAGGAGACCATTCCAAAGCCTTTAGAGCCAAGTCGCCAATTGGATTTACACCCTCGCCTTTGGCTAGCGAATGACCGATAAGTGCGTGCAGACACTTGACCCTGGTCGGCATCCCTCCGGCTGAAAAATCTGCTATTTCCTCAACAACTTCAATGGCTTCCCGCTCAGCCAAATACTGCGAATGAGCTGCCGAGTACGCTATTGAAATCTCGCTGTCGGTTTGCAAGAGATCCTGCAGTTCAACCATGTAGCCAGAGGCCTCGAGGGTTGAAACCGCAGCGGTGGCTGCCGGTTGAGTCAGGTAGTAAAGCGTTGGAAATGGCGTGCCGTTGTCAAGCCGAGGGTTGGTCTTCACTACCAGTGGTCGACCACAAACACACCTTGAGGCAATCGCCAGGATATCCCTTGCTGGTCTGCCGAGTTGCCTGGTTACCTCAACAATGTCCTCTTGAGTGACGGGAGTCTCAGGCATTATTTTTCCTTGGGTTTATCAAGAGCTGCCTTGAGCCCAGATTCGATAAGTGCATCCACCCAGTTTTCATTTGCGGCAGCAACTTCCAAAGAAATTTCATCGGCATTGCGCTTGGCTGCAAGCAGTGCCCCAACGGTTCCTGAGGTGTCGGTGAAATCGAGTCCCTCGGTGTCCATCACAAGGTAGGAAACCTCACCCGGGAGCACGTAATAAAGCCGGTCTCGCGCTTGAGATCGAATGTAAACCGGGTCTTGCCAGCGATCACGCTCGGCTTGCATATCCTCAACATCCTGTTCGGCTTGCTGAATGCTCACCTCCATCTCGGCGATCTGTCGGCGCTGATTCAAAAAGGCCTGAACGTCAGAGGAGATTAGAAAGGTGCCGGCGACAATTACGAGAATGATGCTGACGGTGACGCTATTGAGCTTGACCGCGCGCAGCATCAACTTGCCCTGCGAAAGGGAAACTGGAACTTTTGCGTCCCGGGGATTAGTTGGTCTTGCCATAGCCAGAGCAGTTTAAGCGCGAAAGCCCGGGGAGGCGGATTGCCTCACCCGAGCATTCGCTAAATGAAACTATCCCTGGTAGCGAGGGAAAGCGCTGCGACCGGCGTATACAGCGCCGTCGGCTAGCTCTTCCTCAATGCGCAGCAGCTGGTTGTACTTGGCAACGCGCTCCGAGCGAGCTGGGGCACCGGTCTTGATCTGTCCGGCGTTGGTGGCAACCGCTAGGTCAGCAATGAAGGTGTCCTCGGTCTCGCCAGAGCGGTGAGAAATGATTGCTTTCATACCGTGACGCTGAGCAAGAGACACGGCATCCATGGTCTCGGATAGCGTTCCAATCTGATTTACCTTCACCAGAATCGCGTTACCGGCAGCAAGGTCAATACCCTTTTGCAATCTGGTTGGGTTGGTGACGTAGAGGTCATCTCCAACTAGCTGAACCTTGTCGCCAAGCACCCCGGTGATCTTGGTCCAAGCGGCCCAGTCGTCCTCGGCTAGCGGGTCTTCGATCGATACCAGTGGGAATCGAGCAACTAGATCGGAGTAGTAGGCGATCATCTCGTCGCTGGAAAGCTGCTTGCCCTCGAAGCTGTACTTGCCGGTCTTCTCATCAAAGAACTCGGTGGCCGCAACATCCAAAGCCAGCGCGATCTCGGTTCCAAGCTTGTATCCGGCAAGGCCAATGGCCTCAGAGATTAGCTCTAGAGCTGCTGCGTTGTTTGGTAGGTCAGGAGCAAAGCCACCCTCATCGCCCAAACCGGTGGCTAGGCCCTTCTCGGAAAGTAGCTTCTTGAGCTGGTGGTAAACCTCGACGCCCCAGCGAAGTGCCTCTGAGAAAGACTCGGCACCGTGAGGGACAATCATGAACTCCTGGATGTCAACACCGGTGTCGGCGTGAGCGCCACCGTTGATGATGTTCATCAGTGGCACTGGGAGGACGTGCGCGTTTGATCCGCCTAGGTAGCGGTAAAGCGGGAGGTTGGTTGACTCAGCAGCTGCCCGAGCATTCGCTAGGGACACACCCAGAATTGCGTTTGCACCAAGCTTGCTCTTGTTGTCGGTGCCATCGATTGCGATAAGCGCGTCATCCACCAAGCGCTGGTCTGCGGCATCAAAGTCAACAAGTGCCTCATCGATAGTTTCGATTACAGCGCGAACAGCGTTCTGAACACCCTTGCCTTGGTAGCGAGACTTGTCGCCGTCTCTGGACTCGTGTGCTTCGAAGGCACCGGTCGATGCGCCAGATGGCACAGCTGCGCGACCAAAGCTGTCGTCGGAAAGCAGAACTTCAACCTCAATGGTTGGGTTTCCGCGAGAGTCAAGAATTTCGCGAGCGCCTACAGCGGT
>NZ_CBCHRQ010000103.1:0-3113 GCF_965064355.1 Aquiluna sp. | reverse complement strand
GCCTTGAGCTTCTTCGGTCAGTACCTAAATGCTGGAGTAGTTGAGCAGATTGCCGTGACTGCACCCGCAGGTTCAGCGGCATCTGCTTCCGCGGTCGCCACCACTCCAATGAATGGAGTGCTTAGCCTTTTCGGCACGCAGTTCAACGTTCACATGCTGACTATCGCGGCTCTTATGGGCATCGTTATTTTAGGTGTCACTGTTGGGGTCATTGAGCTTGCCAGAAGCAAGGAGCTTACAAAGGTCACCGCGCTGTCGCTCTTCGCATTTATCTGGCTGTTCAGCCTCGTAATCGAAGTGGTTGTCTTCACTGGCTGGATTACCGGTGGCGGAGACGACCACACCACACGCGTTCTGGAGCGCTATTACGACTTCTTGTTTGTTGTGGTGCCGCTGGCAGGCCTTGCAGCATTGACCTCCAAGTTCATGGCTGAGACCAAAATCTGGATTCGACTTCCTCTTGCAGTGGTGATGCTGATCCTTATAACTCCAGCATTCTCTGGATTCTTTGGTACCTTGACCATTCAGATCGCTGACGCACCGAACCTTGCTGGTTTGGTTGTGAACCAAGATGTTTTCAATGCCGCAGCCCTATTTGGCTTTGCGTCCTTGATTGTCTTCGCGTTCTTCCCCAAATACACAGCGCTAGTTCTGATTGGCCTTTTGCCAGTTACCATGGTCGGCACTGGCTACCAGATTCAGGATCAGTACCAGGGTTTCCGTGGCGAGCTAAACGCTCAGGACCGAGCTGGTCAGTACCTAAGGGCAAACCTAACTCCAGAGCAGGTTGACTCCACATGGATTGTCGCGACTTCTCGTTTTGAAGCGACCAACGTTGCCATCTGGGCAGACTCGGCTGCAATCAAATACGAGCTTTTTGGTGCAGCCTCAGTTTTGGATGCAACGCTCGTTCCGGAGGGAACAAGCTATGTCCTTGTCACCGGTGACCTCTCCTACTCAGGTGCTGTGATTGAAACGATTCCTGGTGAGGGTTACACGCTTCATCGCATCAAGTAAGTAGAGCTTGTGAGAATTCTCTTTCTGCACGAAGTCAACTATCTCGAAAAACCCATTTTCGAGATGCACGAGTTCCCAGAACATCTCGCAGCATTAGGCCATGAAATTGCTTTTCTTCAGTTTCCCGAGGGACTCTCGAAGGAAGAAGTCAAAGCCCTTGGATGGAAAGCTCGGATTCCAGGCCGTGTAATGTCGGAGAAAAACCTCACTCTTTATACGCCTCAAAATGCTGCTGGCACGCTCCTTGGCCGATTGAAGACAGCACTTACCTTTAGGAAGTGTTTTGCCGATGTGGTCGGGGACTTTAGGCCAGATGTTGTCGTCAGCTTTTCAGTACCCACCTCAGGCTGGCAAGCTCTCGCAGTAAGCAAAAAGTTGGGCATCCCTTTCGTATTTCGAGCTTTGGATGTGTCTCACCTGATTCGGAAAAGCGTTTTCTCTCCCTTAATCCTCAGTGCCGAGAAATTTGTTTACCGGAATGCTTCGGCGGTTTCTGCGAACAATTCAGCGATGGCTGATTACTGCCGGAGCATGGGATCAGCGGCTTCAAGAACGTTTGTTGATCTGCCACCAATCGATTTGTCTCATTTTGCGAATGGAGTAGCCAAGCGCGGTCAAATTCGATCGAAGCTTGGTATCTCACTAAACTCCAAAGTGATTCTTTACATGGGAAGTTTTTTCTACTTCTCTGGGCTGCCACAGCTTGTTGATGAGTTTGCAAAGTCTGCGCAAGACAACACCGTCTTGGTGTTGGTTGGCGGGGGAGAGCAAGATCAAGAACTCCGTCATCAGGTGGCAAAACTGGGGCTCACAGAAAAGGTGTTGTTTACCGGCTTCGTAAACTTTGCCGAGCTGCCGGGTTATCTCGCAGCAGCAGATGTTGCTGTGAACCCGATGCAGTCTTCACTGGTTTCAAATGCGGCGTTCCCAAATAAGGTAATTCAGTACTTGGCAACCGGGCTTGCTGTTGCAACGACCAGGCTAAAGGGGTTGTGGCTCACCTTTGGCGACGCCCCCGGCATTCGCTACTCGGAGACACCCGAGCAGGTTATGCGTGACGCACTTGAATTGGCTAAGAGTCCAAACCTGCCAGAGCTTGGTAAAGCAAACCAGACACTGGTCGCGGGAAAGTTTTCTAAGGTTGAAGCCGTAAAGGCGTTTGAAAATCGACTTCAGGAGGTGGTTCAGCAAAATGACTAAGGTTTTAGTTCTTGGCGCTACCGGAATGCTGGGCTCAGCGGTTGTCGATGTCTTGCAAAACTCAAAGTTTGAACTTGTCACGGCCTCAAGAACTGCGGGCATTCGCTTCGATGCCGAAAGTCTAGATGTCGCAAGTCTTTTCATCTCAGCAGGGCTGGAATCAGGGGACTACGTAATCAATTGCGTGGGACTCACTAAGTCTCGAATCGACGAGTCATCACCTGCGAGTAGAGCAAAAGCTGTGCGCCTGAACGTCGATTTTCCCGCTGAGCTTGCGAGGGTGGCTAGCGTAAAGAGCATCAAGGTCATTCAGGTCGCAACCGACTGCGTCTACAGCGGCCTGGCTGGGAGCTACAACGAATCTACTCCGCATGACCCTGTTGATCTCTACGGAGAGACCAAAAGCCTTGGAGAGATACCTTCGGACAGCGTGATGCACCTTCGTTGTTCCCTGATTGGGCCTGAACTTGGCAGAAACTCACTCTTTTTCGAGTGGGTTCGCCAACAGCCAAACGGAGCTGCGATCTCGGGCTATACAGACCACCTTTGGAATGGCTTGTCCTCGAAGGCTTTTGGAAGAGTCATTCTTGGAATATTGACAAAGAATTTGTTCAAGCCTGGCGTTCAACATCTGGTCCCAGCGGACCAGGTCACCAAGGACGAATTGGTCCGGCTAGAACTTAGGGCACTTGGGCGTCATGACGTTAGTG
Organism: Aquiluna sp.; assembly: GCF_965064355.1. Classification (NCBI taxonomy): domain Bacteria; kingdom Bacillati; phylum Actinomycetota; class Actinomycetes; order Micrococcales; family Microbacteriaceae; genus Aquiluna; species Aquiluna sp. Next base: position 186 of record NZ_CBCHRQ010000103.1, on the reverse strand, counting down.
TCACCAGCACCACTTCAGCTAAGTCAGTCGATCGGACCCTCAGCACAGAGAATCCTGAATTCAACAGAGATTTATTCGCTGCCGCAGGCTATTCAACGCTTCCGACAATCAGTCAGATGGTCGACGAAATCTGCGCAGACCTGCCAAACTAGTGCAGTTAGAGGTGACAAATGGTTCGTAAGGTCA
>NZ_CBCHRQ010000102.1:0-3127 GCF_965064355.1 Aquiluna sp. | reverse complement strand
CAATCATCGTGATTGGACCAGAGAGTGCGAATGCGGTCTCAGTCTCGGTAGTTTCGGTAGGGCTGGCCTCAGTTGTCTCTGCAGGCTCACTTGTTGTTGCGCAAGCTGTGAGCGTTAGCAGTGCCAAAGAAGCTAGAGAGGCCGCCTTGATGAATTTTCCTTTGGGCTTCATTTCTTTCCACTTTCTTCGTTGAAAAAGGGCATCTTTGCCCCTACCCGTGAGCCGTAAAGCTTCACGAATTCTTCTCCGCATTGCGAATTGCAGCCCTGACGCTGTAGTCAAAGGCCGCTTGGCTAGCACCAATGTTGGCCTTGTTTTGGCCAACCAGGTCAAATGCGGTTCCATGCGCTGGCGTAGCGATTGAGATCGGGAGTCCGCCCTGCACGGTTACACCAGAATCGAAGCCAATTAGCTTCATGGCAATCTGGCCTTGGTCGTGGTACATGGTCACAATCCCGTCAAAAAGGTGTCTTTTCGTGGCGAAAATCGTGTCGGATGGATACGGACCATCGATATCGATCCCCTCCGCCTGGGCCGCCTCAACTGCCGGGGCGATGATGTCGATTTCCTGACGACCAAAGTTTCCATTCTCGCCAGCGTGCGGATTTAGTCCGCAGATGCCGAGTCTGGGGTTTGGCTTTCCCGAGACGATTAAGCTCTCGCGCAGAAGGTGAATTGCTGACATGACGTTTTGGAAAGTGACCTTTTGGGCAACCTCACTAATAGGAATGTGAGAGGTGACCCGCGCCGTGGTGAGTGAGTCAAGAATGTTCAGTTCGGAGGTGAACCCATCAAACTCGAGCTCCGTGGCAAACAAGCGCAACTCATCCTCGTGGTGCATACCAGCCAGTTTTAGGCTGGTTTTATTTAGCGGTCCAAACATGATCGCGTTGGTCTTTCCCGACTTAGCCATTGCCAGACCTTGCATTAGGCCTGCCATTACGCGCCGACCAGCAGCCTCGCTGACCTTTCCCAACTCGATACTCATATCGGCCTTACCACTGGGAATCAGCTGCACCTTTCCTGGCTCCTCGTCCAGAGACCATTGCAGCTGCAGTCCGGTCTGGGACTCGGCCAGAGCGACCTCTTCGGGATCGGCGAGTAATTGCACCTGAACCTTTGAGAGATTCTCTGGTTTCGTAAGAAGCTTGAGAACAATCTCCGGGCCAATGCCGGCCTGGTCACCAAGTGTGATTGCTAGTTTCGGCATTAGCAGCTCCCATCGAATTCAGAAATCAGTCGAACCTTCTCAGCTGAAGCCGAGGTTTCATCGAATTCGTAGCCGAGCCACTCACGAACTAAACGCTTAGCAAGTTCAAGACCAATCACTCGCTCGCCCATGGTCAAAACCTGTGCATTATTGCTGAGCACCCCGCGTTCGACTGAGTAGCTGTCGTGAGCGGTTACAGCGCGAATACCGCTGACCTTGTTTGCTGAGATTGCCATCCCTAGACCGGTGCCGCAGATCAAAAGACCACGCTGAGCATCTCCACGAGCAATGCTGTTCGCCACATCAAATGCGACTGTCGGGTACGCGGTCGTGTCGTTTGCCGAGACACCAAAGTCCACAACCTTTGAGACCCTGGGATCCGACTCCAAAAGCTTCTTGAGTTCCTCCTTGTAGCGAAAACCGGCGTCATCGCTGCCGATAGAAATAATCTGAGGCATCTCTAATCCCTTCCAATCTCAGTCATGATGGTGTTGAGCGACTCAACGCTCAGCGCAAAAGAAATTGCTCCGGCATCCGGATGCCCGACTCCCTTTTCGCCGTGAATTCGGGCTCGGCCAACTCGTGGTAACAGCTTGGCGGTAGCCGACGCCTGAGCATTTGCCTCTGCACTGGCGGCGACCCAGGAGGCGCTCAAGCCGTCACCGGATTGCACGCGCGCAGAGAAAGTTTCGACGAATGGCACCATGGCATCGACCATGGTCTTGTCCCCTGGGCGAGCCCCACCAATCTCCTGCACCTGATCTGCTGCGTATTTCAAGGCGTCAGCAATCGAGGTGGCCGAGAGTGTGGACTGAGTTGAAAGCGATGAAGCCATGGAACTCAGGAAGATGCCCCATATTGCACCCGAGGTTCCACCTCCGGACTCGCTCCAACCGCTGGCCGCGATGCTGAGTCCCTGCACGACTCCACGGACGTCACTTTCTGAGAGTTTTCTAGCGGCACCGGCTGCGCCGCGCGCCATCCCAATACCGTGATCGCCATCACCAACAAGGGTGTCGAGCTCTCCAAGCCGACTCTCTTGTGCTCGCATCAGCGCTTCCAGCTCATCAAACACTCTGCGCACATGTGCTGCGTAGTGAGCCGAGTTTTCTGGCTCACTGAATGCTTCCCCCTGCATGGAATAGCTCTGGGAAACCTCCAACTCATCGGCTTTTGCCCTCACCTTCTTAAAGGCGGGAGTATTGCAGTCTCTGAGCCATAGTCCCTCGAGTTCTGGAGTCAGAGACGCGATAGTTAGGGAGCAGCCCGCCATATCAAGGCTGGTAACCAACTCGCCGACCTCAGGCTCAATGACCTCGAAACCGTATCCGAGCAGTTCTCGCGCGACGAATCCATAAACGGCGAAGAGCTCCTCGTACTTCATGGTGCCCAGTCCGTTTAGCAGCACTGTGATCCGCTTAGAGTCCATTGCTCTCACCTCAGGTAAGAGTCGCCCTACCAGCACCTTCGCAAGACCCTCGGGAGTCGGGAGATCTTCCTCACCTATCCCGGGTTCGCCGTGAACCCCGAGTCCGAGTGCCATCTTTCCGGCCGGAACTGAAAACAGTGGTGAGTCCGCTCCTGGAAGTGTGCAGCCCGAAAACGCTACCCCGAAAGTGCGAACACGACTGTTGGCTTCAATTGCAACTCGCTCGACGGCATCAAGGTCGTAGCCCAGGTCCGCAGCCGCGCCCGCTATCTTGAAAACGACCAAGTCGCCTGCAACTCCCCGGCGCTCCGAGGCGCTGTCTGCTGGAGCGCTTGAGATGTCATCGGTGACTCGAACCGTTCTAACGTCTAACCCAAGTGCCCTCAGCTGCTCTTGAGCTAGTGAAAAATTCAGGGTGTCCCCCATGTAGTTTCCGTAGCTCAACAGGACACCTGCACCCGACTCAGCCGCTTTGGCAACGCGAAAC
>NZ_CBCHRQ010000101.1:0-3215 GCF_965064355.1 Aquiluna sp. | reverse complement strand
AAGGATGTAGTGCACCAGACCCGCGGCGATTGCAGGAGGGGCCCAATAGAAAAGCATGTCCCAGCTCATCTTCTGCAAAACCGCTAGTTGCACCTGAGCCAGAGCGAAGGCATTGATACCCGCCACCCAGAACAGTAAAACCGCCTCAAAGTTTCTTGACCTTGGCACTGCCTTTAGCAGCATCGGAATCGCTGTGGTTAGGGAGACGTTACTCATCGGCTACTCTCCCGCAGCTGCTCGATGATGCGCTGGGCATCCTCAAGTGACTCAGCAGAAATGGAGCGTTCGATCAGGGTTTGCTGGAAAAGCGGTAGGTCATCGAGTTGAATCTCACTCACCAGGTATGGGTTGGAGAATTTCCACGGGCCCAAAGACTCTCGAATGCCCTGGAAGATAGTGACCTGTCCCTGGTAAACATCGACGTAGTAGCGGGTCTGGGTGTACTGGTAGGCAACTGCACCCATACCGGCAAGCAATCCTGCCACCAAGAACCAGCTGGCAACAATGCGGAATGAGCGCCAGCGAATCTTGCGTCTGGTCTCCGAGAGGATCTTGTTCAAAAGCTCCTCGGACTCAGGGGCATACTTCGTTGGGTCTTCTGGGGTTTGCAGCAGGTCAAGCAAGCTGCGCGGTGAGAACAGTCGCAGTATCTTGCCGCCCTTGCGCTCCTCGATTACCACTTCATTGGCTGCCGAACCTACAAAGTGTGCACCGGGTTCAAACTCCAAGTTGGTGGCAGGGCGAACCAAGTCAACAATCACGACGGTGACGTTGTCTGGCGCACCAAATTCCAGTGCCTCGCCGACCAAAAGTTCCGCAACCTCTTCGGTTGGAATTCTTGAGGTGAGGATGCGCCCCATCACGGCTTCTGGAACCACACCACATAGACCGTCGCTGCAGAGTAGCCAGCGATCCCCGGGCAGTGCGTCATGCAGAGCTATATCAATCTCTGGTTCGCCTGAGACGTCTCCCAGCACTCGCATCAAAACGCTGCGACGTGGATGAACCAGCGCCTCTTCAGGGGTGATTCTCCCCAGGTCAACCAGCTTTTGAACGAAGGTGTGATCAGCGGTGATTTGAGTAACTTCGCCATCTCTAGCGCGGTAGATTCTCGAGTCACCAATGTGGGCGGTGATGATCTGTGAGCCGTGCAGCAACATTCCAGAGAAGGTGGTTCCCATGCCCTCAAGTTCTGGGTGATCTGCCACCGTCGCAGAGAGCATGCCGTTGGCTTCGAGGATTCCGGTGCGAATCGAGTCAATTGCTTCCTCGGTGCTGTCATAGCGAGCATCGGTCAACGCAATGCGCTGAGATGAAATCGCAGATGCAATATCTCCTCCGGCATGACCACCCATGCCGTCGGCCACGAAAAACAGTTGGTAACCGGCGTAGCCAGAGTCCTGATTTGAGCTGCGGTGCTTGCCAATGTCGCTAGCCGCATAGGAGATGGATTTGACCGCCACCGCTAATTACCTCAACTCGAAGGTAGTGGTGCCGATTCGAATGGTTGCACCCTGGCGAATGGTTGCCGGAGTGGTTACTTTTCTGCCATCTAGGTAAGTGCCGTTAGTTGAGTTCAAATCCTGCAGCACCCAGTCCTCACCAACCAAAACCAGCTTGGAGTGCATGTTCGATGCAAACTCATCGGAGATCACAACGTCACAGGTTGCACCTCGGCCAATTAGTAGCTCTCGCTTACCCGCGATGTCGATAAATGTTCCAGCGGTTCGGCCGGTGAGCATTGCGATCTGAGTTGGGTCAAAGACTTCACCGTCTTCGATACCAAGGCTCGCTACCGATCCGACCACCGATCCACCGCCGGCAAGGGCCGGGGCATTCTGCCTGGCAATCTTGCTTATTACGCGGCGACCATAAAGGTCAGCACGAATAACCGATAACAGGCTCAGGATAAAGATCCAAAGCACTGCAACAAAGCCGATTCTTACTAAAAAAAGCGCTAGTTCACTCATCCATCCACCTGCGCATTCGCACTGAGTTCGAATTCAAATTCGCTTCGGCCAGCCTTGATTACATTGCCGGAGCGAAGCACGACCTCCGAGATTCGGGCGTCATCAACAAAAGTTCCATTAGTGGACTGGCGATCTCTGATTGCAGCGACCTCACCGTTCCAAGCACTTTCAAAGTGAATTCGGCTCAGTCCACGATCGTCAATTGCAATATCTGCCACATCTTCGCGACCCACGGTCGTCACACCAGTTTTTAGGGAGATCCGCTTGCAATCGACAATCAGGGCCGGCATCCAGTTGACAGAGTTGTTGAGCACCGCATAACAAACCTTGACCTGACCACGAGGAACGTGGTGGTCTGGGGCGAGCTGCAGTTCCAGATTGCTGGCTAGTCGGTAACCCTGCTTGGCGGCGTATTTCGCTACCTCGAGCTGTACAGCACTGAGAATTCCAGGGGTAATTCTTGGGAGGTCGATTGGTGAAATCAGAATCTTATAAATGTGTGGAACTAGCACTCGGTCTTTAGCTACCGCAGCGGCAGCCTGATCCATGGTTGAGCGAATTGCCTGGCTGAGTTCAACAGGCTGCAATTCGGCTTTGCTCAAACGCGCAAAGACAAAGCCAATGCCTGTCTCAATGCGCTTTTCAACCTTGTCTAGAAAGCTCAATTAGCCCGCTCTCACCATCTTTAGCAGTGGGGGTAAGTCTATCCACCCACCCCTTACCGCGGGCTTATTTCTCTGCTAATCTCACAACTCGTTACAAGCCCCAAGGCTTTTAGACTCTCCAGCCTTCGGCACCAACAGGAGATACCTTGACCCTCAACACATTCGTGATTGCCCTAGAAGTGCTCGGCGTTATTGCATTTGCACTGTCCGGTGTGATTGAAGCTGCTAGAAAGCACTTTGATCTGGTTGGTGTTGTGATGGTTTCCTTTGTGACCGCCTTCGGTGGCGGAACCTTACGAGATGTGCTTTTAGAGCGCAAACCATTTTTCTGGGCCGAGCAAGAGTTTTGGGTTTGGGCACTTATTGGCCTAGCGATCGCAATGCCGTTTTTCTTCCGCTCTCGACACATTGAGCTCACGGAGCGGGCTATTTTGGTCCCAGATGCCATTGGGCTTGGAATCTTTACCGCAGGTGGAACCCACATCGCACTGGAATTAGGCAGCAGCCCTTTGATTGCGGTCCTGATGGGTGTCATTACCGCTGTGGTTGGCGGAGTCTTTAGAGATGTCTTGGTGAACGA
>NZ_CBCHRQ010000100.1:0-3219 GCF_965064355.1 Aquiluna sp. | reverse complement strand
TAGGAACACAATGCGGTCCTCAAACAACTTGGTGTAAGGGTTGTGGCGCTTAAACCCATAGGCGGTGCGCTCCTCGAACTCCGGGAGGATGTAGCGCGACTGAGGCATCGGAATGCGACCTGCGGCTGATTCTAGATAAGTCATCTTTATGCCTTTCCTACGCCTGTTGAACGGTTTGCAAACTCTTGAATCTGGTCGATAAAGCCGTACTGCAAGGCTTCCTCAGCGGTGAACCAACGGTCACGGTCGCCATCAAGCATTACCTCGTCGACGGTCTTCCCGGTCTGGGCTGCGGTAATCGCAGCGAGCTGGCGCTTCATGGACATAATCAACTCGGCCTGAGTCTGGATGTCTGATGCTGTTCCGCCGAAGCCACCGCTTGGCTGGTGCAACAAAACTCTGGTGTTTGGGGTGGCGTAGCGCTTGCCCTTGGTTCCTGATGAAAGCAGGAACTGACCCATTGATGCACACATGCCGATACCGACGGTCACTATGTCATTAGGCACGTACTGCATGGTGTCGTAGATTGCCATGCCGGCGGTGATAGAACCACCCGGGGAGTTGATGTAAAGGAAGATGTCCTTTTCGCTGTCTTCAGCGGCAAGCAGCAGGATCTTTGCGCAAATCTCGTTTGCCATGTCGTCTCGAACTTCGCTACCGAGCCAAACGATGCGGTCCTTGAGTAACCTGTCAAAAACACCGTGACTTACAGTTTGTGGCTGTGCCATTGCAACTCCTTAGCTATCGAGAATCAAAGATAGCTTTGGTTTTGCCAAAAACCCGGCATGTTCGCCGTCGGCGTTAGCCTTCGACCGAGACCTTGTTTCCCTTAGCGTCGGTAATCTCTGCGTGAGCAACCAAGGCATCTACTGCCTTGCGGCGAGATAGCTCGTCAACAAACATTGGAACCTGCCCAGCGTTTGCTACCTGCTTGATGAAATCGTTTGGATCCATGCCGTAGTTACGGCTCTGGAAGGCTAGGTACTCAATAAGTTCCTGGTCCTCGACCTTGATGGACTCGGCATCAACAACTGCATCTAGCAATAGCTGAACGCGGAAATTCTTCTCGGTTTCTTCTAGAACCTCGCCACGGTGTGGGTCATCCATCGCCTTGCCCTCGTTCTCCAAGTGGGAATCAACCTCGCGCTTGACGGCCTCATCCGATACAGGAATCTTTGCCTTCTCGACCAACTGGTCAACAATCTGGTCGCGAGCCTGAAGAATCTGCTTGCGAACAAAGTTCTGCTCAAGCTTCTTCTCGATGTCAGTCTTTAGCTCTGCAATGGTGTCAAATTCGCTGGCTAACTGAGCAAATGCGTCATCTGCCTTTGGAAGCTCGCTCTCCTTGACTGCGTTTAGCGTCACGGTAACTTCAGCTTCGCTGCCGGCCTGTTCGCCACCAACTAGCTTGGAACGGAAGGTAGTGGTCTCACCTGCGGTCAAAGTCTCAAGTGCCTCATCGATGCCATCTAGCAACTGTCCGGAACCGATCTCGTATGAGATGTCCTTAGCGGTGTCAATTTCAGCTCCGCCGATTGCCGCGGTTAGGTCGATTGAGGTGAAGTCGCCATGCTTGGCTGGACGGTCAACAGTCTTTAGTGTCCCAAAGCGGGCGCGCAGTGCGTCAAGTTCAGACTCGATATCCATCTTGGCGATCTTGACAGCATCAACCTTGATCTTTAGGCCCTTGTACTCAGGAAGCTTGAACTCAGGTCGAACCTCAACCTCTAGCTCAACAACTAGCTCGTTGGTTGGCTCTTGAGCGTTTGGAGCGCTCTTGATATCAGCCTGTGGAGTGGAAAGTGGCTTTAGGTTCTCTTGAATCAAAGCCTCGCGGTAGAAGTCATCCAGACCGTCGTTTACCGCCTGAGCGATGATGGCATCCTTGCCAACGCGCTGATCCAAGATGGTTGCAGGAACTTTGCCCTTGCGGAAACCAGGAATGTTCACCTGCGAAGACACAGTCTCGTAGGCCTTTTCCAAGGCTGGCTTAAAGCCAGCGGCGTCAACGGTAATGGTCAGCTTTACGCGAGTTGGGGTAAGGCGCTCAACAGTGGTCTTCACTTTGTCTCCATGAATTAATCGATAGTACTTACCTGCGTGGTCGGGATGACAGGATTTGAACCTGCAACCCCCTGTACCCAAAACAGGTGCGCTACCAAGTTGCGCTACATCCCGGGGGCGTTGCAACCCTTGAGTTGCGAACTGGAACACTCTACCCCATAGAATGGTGTCGCGTCCAACGCTTCGCGAGTGTAGCTCAATGGTAGAGCCTCAGTCTTCCAAACTGATTACGCGGGTTCGATTCCCGTCACTCGCTCCAAATCAAGGCTGGCAGCGACTACAAAAATAGAGTTTTCGGGTCGCCAAAATCTCAATCGAAATTGGATTTCCACACTCTCGGCAGGGTAAACCTTCGCGCTTATAGGCGTAATAGCGATCAATCTTTTTGGTCTTAGCGGTCAAAAAACCCTCTCGTGTGAGCATGTAACCGGTCTTTACGCCAAGTGGCATCAAAGCAACCGCATCCTCCCAAATTGCACCCACTATTTCGCTTGGTACTAACTTCCCTGGCGTGTGCGGATTCAGGTTTGCGCGGAACAGCAGCTCCGCACGATATACGTTGCCAATTCCAGAGATCACCGACTGGTCCATCAAAAGCTGACCAATGGTTACCGAGGAGCGAGCAACCTTCTCCAAAAAACGCTGCTTGTCGGAGTGCGGGTCAAGCGGGTCAGGACCTAGGCGATCAAGCACCTGCTGATATTGCTCGGTAGAAAGCAGTTCGCAGGCGGTTGGGCCACGCAAATCCGCGAGCTGATTGCCATTTATAAACCTGGCTCGAACCTGCCCTTTTGGTTCTGGCAGTTCATCGAACTCCCTGAACCCCCATTTGCCATAGATACCAAGGTGAATGCGCAAAATGGCAGGTTCAAAGAACAAAAACAGCTGCTTGCCGATGGCTTTGGCGCTCACAAGTGTTGTGCCGTTTATCAAAGAAGAATCGGAGAATCGACCCTGCGGAGAGGTAACGGAAACCTTGGCTTTTGCAAACTTCTTGTTGAAGTGATTGGCGGTTCGATGAACGGTATGGCCTTCAGGCATTTATCTAGTAAACGATCTCGCCGGATTGTTCGAAGCTCGTAATTTTGCCGATGCGACGAACGTGACGCTCGTCGTTTGAAAAGCCCTTGCCAATGAAAATCTTTACCAGCTCCA
>NZ_CBCHRQ010000099.1:0-3240 GCF_965064355.1 Aquiluna sp. | reverse complement strand
AGTACGAGGATCTGGTGAAGATTCTCGATTCCATGGAGTAATCATGAAGCTGACCATTGCCGAAAACCTTGAATCTCCAGCTCGTAAGTCAGCACCCGAACGCGCTGTGGTGAGAGTTGCCGCGGTGCAGGTCAGCTGGCGCAGTGACAAAAACGAACACCGCGCAAACCTAGAACTAGGCATTCGAAAAGCTTTTGAGGCGGGCGCGAAGATTGTTTTCCTACCTGAGCTTTCGCTATCTAGATACCCAGCCGATGTTTACCCCACCGGTGTTCCAAGCGACACTGCGGAGCCACTGGTTGGTGGCGAGACCTTTAGGTTTGTGGCGACCCTTGCAAAAGAACTGGGTATTTTCATTCACGCGTCACTCTACGAGGCAACTGGCTTTGCAGATGGCAGAGGTCTAAACACCGCAATCGTGATTGATGACCACGGTCAACTAGTGGGTAAAACACCGAAGCTTCACATTCCAGTGACCGAAGGGTACTTCGAGGACAAGTACTTCCAAGAGGGTCCAAACAAAGATCCATACCCAACCTACGAATTAGGCCTGCCTGGCACTCCTTCACTTGGCCTTCCAACCTGTTGGGACGAGTGGTTCCCTGAGGTTGCTCGCGCGTATGGACTGGCTGGAGCAGACATCCTTTGCTACCCAACTGCGATTGGCTCTGAGCCAGACCATCCAGATTTCGACACCGAGCCGCTTTGGCGTCAGACCATTATTGGACACGCCATCGCAAATGGGCTTTTCATCGTGGTGCCAAACCGCTGGGGTAATGAGGGAATCCTCAACTTCTACGGTTCGAGCTTCATCGTCGACCCATACGGTCGCATCTTGGCCCAGGCTGCCAGAGAGGGCGATGAGGTATTGGTTGCCGATCTGGATCTTGACCAGCGCCGCGACTGGTTAGAGCTCTTTCCATTTTTTGGCACCCGAAGACCAGACACCTATGTTCCACTCACTGCTCCCCGTGTCAATGAGCGAACCGAGAGTGGCAAAGGCGTAAACGGTGGGATTCCGGGGCTAATCAAATGACCTGGAGAATGCCACCCGAGTGGGAGAAGCATGAGCGCACCTGGCTAGCATTCCCAACCTCCGGCTACACCCTGGGTGATACCGAGGGCGAACACGAAGCCGCAAGATCCACCTGGGCAAATGTTGCCAATCAGGCAAGCGAGTTTGAAAAAGTCACCGTGGTGGTAAACCCAGGTGATGAATCAATTGCAAAGAAATATCTCTCCGGTCAAATTGAACTCATGCCAATCCCAATCGATGACGCCTGGATGAGAGACTCTGGTCCAACCTTCGTTACCGACAATGGCAAATTAGGCGCGGTGAACTGGGTCTTCAACGGTTGGGGCGCCCAAGGCTGGGCTGAGTTTGCCAAAGACGCCAAGCTCGCAAGTGCTATTGCCCAAGAATCTGGTGCTACTCGGATTGACTCCGAAATGGTGAATGAAGGTGGAGGTATTCACATCTCCGGCGATGGAACTGTCTTGCTCACCGAAACCGTTCAGCTTGGAAAAGGCAGAAACCCAACTTGGTCCAAGGACCAGGTTGAGCAGGAGATTCATCAAAAACTCGGCACCAGCAAAGCAATTTGGCTAAAACGAGGACTAACTCGTGACTACGAGGAGTTTGGCACCCAGGGCCACGTCGACATCGTGGCATGTTTTGCCCCTGCCGGTCGAGTGCTGTATCACGATCAAAGAAACCCAAACCACCCGGACTACTTAGTTTCCTCCGAGGTTCGTGAAACTTTTATTCGCGCCGGAATTGAAGTTTTATCAATCCCTGCTCCAGACACACTTCGCGATGGAGAGGGTCTTGTGGACTACAGCTACATCAATCACTACGTGCTCAATAACGCCGTGTTGCTTGGTTCTTTTGAAGATCCGCGGGACAAAGAGGCCAAGGCAATCCTGCGCGATGTCTATCCAGGTAGGGAAATTGTGCTGGTTGATGCCAAAGAGTTATTTAAACGTGGTGGTGGAATCCACTGTATTACGCAGCAGCAACCAGCTTTTTAGTTGTTAACTGGTTTAATACAACGGAAACAAAGTTGTGGTCGGATGTTCTTCGACTGATTTCCCCTACCCGAGAGGCAACAACAAGCAATGGTATTTAACTCACTCCGCAAGCGCTTTGCGCCTCAGCTTTGGAAAGCTCGCTAAAGAATTCATCAGAACTTTCTGTCCCTCAAAACACAATTGCCGTAATCTTTTGGCTTTGATTGATTTTGAAAGTGAGAGTGATTGTCCGAGCACGCTTTTGGCGCAGCCACACTGCTAGATCCAAATGACCCGATGGGGCTTAGAAGCTCCGCACCATTGCTAGACGCGTGGATTAGAGACATCACATCCGAGAGATATCCTTTCCAGATCCCAGGACATAAAGGCCGAACTGACCTAACGGGACCAATCGTTGATGGCGATATTCCGGTACTTCCAGGCAATCACCCAAATCGCATTAGCCCCTCAATGATTCTTGAGGCAGAGGCCCTGGCGGCCAAACTCTGGGGCGCAGATCTTTGCCGCTTTGGAGTAAACGGTTCCACCGGAACCAATCACGCAGCCGTGATGGCAGTTGCTGGCCCCGGCGATAAAGTCATCGTCTCGAGGACCCTCCACAAATCAGTTCTAGTTGGCATGGTTTACGCCGGAGTGATCCCGGTTTGGGTGAGACCGGAGATAAACCCAGCCACCGGATTGCCAGAGTACTTACGCTCCACTCGCCTGCGCGAGACTCTGGAGGCGCACCCAGACGCCAAGGCGGTTCTGATTGGTGAGCCGAGCTACGTGGGAACCATGTCGAACATCCCAAGACTTGCCGCTGCCTGCCATGACTTTGGTATTCCACTGGTTGTTGATGCCGCTTGGGCCGCTCATTTTGGATTCCACCCGGATCTGCCTAAGAATCCACTGGACGAGGGTGCGGACATTGTTGTCACCAGCGCTCACAAGACCCTACCCAGTTATTCGCAAGCCTCTTTCGTTTTGGCAAAGGGCGAATTTGTTGACCTACCAAGGCTAAATAAGACCTTTGATTCCACCCAGACCACCTCAATGTCGGGCCGAATCTTGGCTTCAATTGATGCTGCCCGCGCTCTGATGCAGCGCCACGGTCATGAGCTTTTGGCACCCGTTATTGAAGCAACCGCCAAAGGCAGACAAGCGCTGCGCGACGCTGGTATTCCAGTTATCGATGGCGAATACATTGATCCTCTCAAAATGGTCATT
>NZ_CBCHRQ010000098.1:0-3273 GCF_965064355.1 Aquiluna sp. | reverse complement strand
GCCGAATAGTTGCCATTGCCGCTTTGATGTGGCAAGATTGGGACTTGTGTCCGGCCGTCTCTGCCGCAGGGGAGCATAGGACTCAAGCAAAGTAACTACTAGCCGTTTTGACCTGCGCGCAAAAGGAAAGATAAGAAAATGCACATTCTTGACGTCGTAGACGCAGCGAATCTAAAGACCGACATCCCAGACTTCCGCGCTGGTGACAACGTAAAGGTTCACGTAAACATTGTTGAAGGTAACCGCAGCCGTGTCCAGGTTTTCCAGGGCGTTGTGATTCGTATTTCCGGTCACGGTATTCGCGAGACCTTCACCGTTCGTAAGGTTTCATTCCAGGTAGGCGTAGAGCGTACCTTCCCAGTTCACAGCCCAGTTATCGAGAAGATCGAGCTGGTCTCCCGCGGTGCTGTTCGCCGTGCGAAGCTTTACTACCTACGCGATCTTCGCGGTAAGGCTGCAAAGATTCGCGAAAAGCGCGAGAACGTTTAAGTAAACTTTCTCCTATGCAGGATTCCGGGGAACTAAGACCCCGCAACGCCACGATCATGGCTTCCATTCGCCGCTTCACCAAGCGGTCGAGGAAGAACTGGTTCGTGGCGTTGCTATTTGATTTTGTAGTCATCGTCGGCACCGCACTTGTGCTTTCTGTCGCAATCAAGGCCTTGTTGATTCGCTCGTTCTACATCCCCTCCGGATCGATGCTGGAGACCCTGCAGATCAACGACCGAATCATTGTGAATGTCATGGCTCCGGAACTTATGCCCCTCGAGCACGGTGACGTGTTGGTATTCCGCGATCCAGGTGGCTGGTTGGGAGCAATCCCGACTGAAGAAAAGCCATATCTCCAAGAGGTCTCGGACTTCGTGCTTGGAACCTTTGGAATCACTGCACCGGACTCGGATGAGCACCTTGTGAAGCGAGTTATTGGATTGCCAGGCGATGTGGTGGAAAGCCGCGAGGGCGATGATCGGGTTTGGATCAACGGCGTTGCAATTCAAGAGCCCTATCTTGCCCCCGGCTCAGTCCCATCGGAGATGGCATTCAAGGTGACTGTCCCTGAGGGTTCTTACTGGGTAATGGGCGATAACCGCCAGAACTCTACTGACTCCAGATATCACCAGGACCTGCCCTCTGGTGGTTTTGTGAGCAAGGACTATGTCGTCGGCAGAGCAATCTTGATTTCCTGGCCGGTAGCAAACTGGATCTTCCTGGAGAACTTCTCAGAGACCTTCAAAGATGTACCCAAGCCTTGACGTTGAAAAACTTCTCCTAGAGCGCTACGACACCGTAATTGGCGTTGACGAGGTTGGTCGTGGCGCACTAGCGGGACCAGTGGCGGTTGGAGCGGCTGCATTCTCCAGAACCACAGTTTTGCAGATTCCAGCCAAGCTCAGAGACAGTAAAGCAATCACCGAATCCAAGCGCGATGCAATCGCAGAACTTTCTAGGTCATGGGTGAGTCACGCGGTTGGATACAGCGCAGTTTTTGAGATCGAACAAAATGGCATCACCAGATCTTTGGCCGATGCCGCAACCGGCGCTATTGCCCAGTTGATTTCTGGCAAGACCATCGTTTTATTAGATGGCAGCCACAACTGGCTGCATGATTCGGGTCTCGATGTTGACTACCACGTGCAAGTCAAGGCCGACCGTGACTGCGCGATCGTCTCAGCGGCAGCACTTATCGCAAAGGTCGATAGAGATCAGCACATGCGAGAGCTGCACGCAGAATTCCCCGACTACGACTGGGATGGCAATAAGGGTTACGCTTCCGAGTCGCACATCAAAGCGATTCAAAATCTCGGACCGACCAGACACCACAGACTGAGCTGGCTCACCAAAATACTGGCCGATGCAAATTCACTTTTTTGAGGCATAGACTTACAGAATCATGGATGAGAACGAATTCGAAGACTACGACAGAGACGCGGAACTAGCGCTTTATCGCGAGTACCGCGACGTCGTGAAGATGTTTCGCTTTGTTGTTGAAACCGAACGCCGCTTTTACCTTGCTAACGATGTTGAACTCAAGCGAGTCGACACCGCAACAGATTTCTATTTTGAGCTGAACATGCAAGACGTTTGGGTTTGGGATATCTACCGCACCGACCGCTTTGTAAAGCAAGTCAAGGTCATGACCTTCAAAGATGTAAATGTTGAAGAGATTGGCAATCGCGAACTTGAGATTCCAAAGGAATTCGCAGTAGGCGAATAAGTCCCGCTTTTCAACAGATTCAACTGCTACAGATCTTTAAAGCCCTGGCCTTGCAAGCCTTTTGGCATGCAGTTAACCCCAGACCAAGAACGCACAATCACCTATTCAGCACTCTCTGAACCTGGAGATGCGCTGGCCTACCTAATCTTTCACTTCAACGGGCCAGAAGCGATAGATCACTTCCGCTCGGGCAAGGCAAAAAGGCTTTGGCCAGAGCAAATCCATCAACAGGCTCCCGAGTATGCGTCGAGTCTGCCGCTGCTGTTTGAGCGCTTTGCCCTCAGGCTGCCAAAGGTCCATGCCCCAACACTCATCGAGCGAGCCATCCGCTGGAATGCAAGGCCAGTTTTTCCAGATCAGCATCCAAAAATTTGGTCACAATTCTCCGACCTCGAATTACATCAGCCCTATTTGTTGTGGGTGGCCGGCTCAATGGAGGTTTTTGAGCAGGAATCCAATTCGATTGTTGGAACCCGCAACCCAACCAGCCGAGGGGTTGCAAGAACCCGAGCCCTGGTCAAGCAACTAGGGGTTGGGGTTGTTTCCGGAGGTGCAACCGGCATCGACTTTGCCGCTCATCGAGCAGCCCTGGACTACAAGTTACCCACCGCGGCCTTTATGGCTGGTGGCATAGATCGCGCTTACCCGACCCAGAATTGGCCGCTATTTCACGAGATGGTTCGTGGCGGTGGCGCTCTGGTGAGCGAGTGCGTTCCGTTTACTGCTCCCAGCAGGTTTCGGTTTCTAAATCGCAATCGATTGATTGCAGCAGCATCACAGGCGACTTTTGTGGTGGAGGCAGGATATCGATCTGGCTCGAGAAACACCGCCAACCATGCCAGAGCCTGCGGTAGAGAGGTTTTTGCAATACCTGGAGGTTGGTCAGACAAGGCGTCCCAGGGTTGTAACTCGATGATCAAAGAGGGCTTGGCCAAACCTTGGTATTTAGATAAACATCGCAACGTAGAAGCTAGTTCCAATCAAAAACGTGTCGAAGACGCCCTTCGAGAAGGTGCCAGGGATCAAGCATCGATCGCTAGCGAATCTGGCCTGGGCAT
>NZ_CBCHRQ010000097.1:0-3316 GCF_965064355.1 Aquiluna sp. | reverse complement strand
AGCCCACCGGCAGTGCAACACCATGAAGGGCAAGATCTCGCCGGTCGTGCCATGGTCAAAAGACATCTTTGTTGTTGACCCGTCTCCCATTTTTGAGACCGTAGAAAGACTCAGGAAAAAGGGCGGGCGTGAAATCATTGCCCGCTGTCCCGACCTGAGCGACGCTGAGCAGGCATCAGAGTGGTTGCTCGACAGGCTCTCGAGATTGGAACCGAGCCTTAAGTTTCAGAGCCAGCTCTCTCCCGGGGGTGGGCAGTATGTTCTGGCTCTGAGCCTTCAGCGCTAGCTGGGTCTGAAGACTCCCACTGATCGCGATCCGGCGACCCTAGCGAGCTAGATGTCCCCCCAACACCTCAGGTACTTAGTGCTAATTAGTCAAGCAATCGCGCCTGACTCTTTCCTCATTAAAGCGCCTTTCTCTCGATGAAAAACGCTTTTTGCCGAACAACCTGCACACACACTTGCACAATCAAACAAAAACTCCCTCTCAGAAGTTCCTATTGAGGCTCTAAATCAAGGGAGTTGCAGGCGGAGAATGCTTGATTCGCACTACCACCCTCTTGCCCGCATGAATACTGGGGTTAGCAAGTTCGAAATGACTTTCTACGCCATCTCTCTACGCCATCTTGTTGTATGCATTGACTTCTGAAATGTCAGGAGTGAATCCAGCCCGTCGATAAACCCGCCCAGCAGAATTTGTCTCCTCGGTGACAATCACCCAGCTGTCGCATCCCCGATCTTTTGACCAGAATGCTGCGAGCCCAAGAAGGTGGGACGCAAGTCCTTTGCGACGATGTGCCTCGTTAGTTTCAACTGACTGGTATCTGGCAGTTGTTCCGCACTTCACAATTCCTAGGCTTGCAACTAATTCACCCTCAAAAAACGCACCAAACCAGGCGGCTTTCTCCTCAGCACATAACCTTTGGCGCGAAGCGTTAGATTCGATTGCAAATGCTTCTGTAGCGGCGGGTTCATAGCCACCTTCAGTCAACAGGTATGAAATTTCCCTTCGGGTTAGAGTGTCCCAGTCTTGTTCTTCGAAGTGTCTTGAGGTGTATCCGTCGGGGAGAGGCTGTGCTTTAGGAAGAGAGCTAGCTGTGAGCACATCCAACTGCTCAAGTGTGGTTCCTTGCTTTGCCCAACCTGCCGCATTAGTTGGCATTTCAGGAAGCCCAATTGCAATCCAGCGGTTGTTTGGGAAAACAGACCTATACCTTTCGACCCACTTCTCGCTCTCATCCACTGAAGACGGATCTAACACGAGTAAACAGTTGCCCCAGTGATACTCAGGGTTGGTCGGTGTTCTCACCACAAGGTGATCATCAAAGGTTTCTATCTCTGACCCGCTAAGAGCCAAGATGTCTAGGTCGGTTTTCCAACCAGGTGAAACAGTAAACAAAGTCTCTCCCTTAGCAGTCAAGAATATTTAACTCCAGAAAGCGAGCCTCCACAAACAGAGGAAACTCCCTCTCAAAAGTGCCTTCTCAGGCTCTAAATCAAGGGAGTTAATGGCGGAGAATGCTTGATTCGCACCACCAGCCTTCTACCCTTATGTTTACAGGGGTCAGGGTTAGCCAAATCACTTTCTACGCCATCTTTCTACGCCAAGTTAGTGATTTACGGATTCATCGGCGACGTAAACGAATGCTTGGACGCCAGATGATAACGTCACGCTCTCCCGCACGTAATCAGGGACTTCGTAGTTGTCGGTAGCGCTGAGCTCCTCTGAAGTAAGTTCCAAATAGGCTCCGCTGACTGACTCAGAGGCATCACTTCGACGCAGTATTGGGTGTCGGTCGGAGCCTGAAGCCGCGATCACCTCTGGGTCCGTGATTTGTATCCAGTCCAAACGCCAACCTGGGAGGGTGTCTTCGATTGTTTGAACCGTGTGACCATATAGAGCCATTTGGACGTTGGCTTGACGAAGCGTGCCGTATGAAAAAACTCTGTATGGAGGGTTTTTGCTCATCTCTCCAGACTACGGGCACTCGTAGAGCAAGTTTTGACAAAAGCCCCAGATTGCTCTGGGGCTTTTCGCTGCGGAGAATGCTTGATTCGCACTACCGCCCTGTTGCCCGCATAAATACTGGGGTTTTGGTTTGAGAAGTTGCTGTCTACGCCATCTGTCTACGCCATTTACGGCTTGGCTAGGGATTCTGCCTTGGCTTGGAGTTTGTTGAACTGACCTTTAGTCAAGAAGACTCGGTGGACGTTTGTCTCAGATGTATCGCCCGTGTGTGAGGCGTAGGGAGTTGTTCCAATCTCAAGAAGCTTCCCCGTCTTTAGGTTTAGATCAACGTAATAGTAAGTATTAGGCATTTATTGAACCTATAACGAAAAAGGACCCCTTACAAGAGGTCCTTTTCTGGCGGAGAATGGGGGATTCGAACCCCCGAGGGCTTGCACCCAACACGCTTTCCAAGCGTGCGCCATAGGCCACTAGGCGAATTCTCCGAGGGCGAGTCTAGTCGCAATTAGCTCTCAAAAACGAACCCTAAGTTCCTTGGGTAGAGTTCATGGTGGAAAGGGTGATAGCGATGAAGCTAGTTCCTCACTGGATTAACGGCTCAGCAGTTCAATCAAAATCAGGCAGAGAAGGTCACGTCTTTGACCCTGCCTTGGGCCAGCAAACTAAGTCGGTTGGCTTTGCCAACCAGGACGAAATTAACCAGACCATTGCGGCTGCCAAGGCGGCTTTTCCAGGCTGGCGCGACACCTCGGTCACCAAGCGCCAACAGGTCCTTTTCAGTTTCCGCGAGCTATTGAATGCCAAGAAGTCTGAGCTTGCCGCAATCATCACCTCTGAGCACGGCAAGGTGCTCTCGGATGCACTTGGAGAGATCACTCGAGGCCAAGAGGTAGTTGAGTTTGCCTGTGGTCTACCGCACCTATTGACTGGCTCTTATTCAGAGAACGCATCAACGAATGTTGACGTCTACTCGCTCAACCAGCCACTGGGCGTTGTTGGAATCATCAGCCCCTTCAACTTCCCCGCAATGGTGCCGATGTGGTTTTTCCCGGTCGCAATCGCCGCTGGCAACACAGTCGTCCTAAAGCCCAGTGAGAAGGACCCCAGCGCTGCCATCTGGATGGCAGAGCTGTGGAAGGAAGCTGGGCTTCCTGACGGCGTATTCAATGTCTTGAATGGTGACAAGGAGGCCGTAGATGGGCTTCTGAACCATGCTGATGTTCAGGCGATCTCCTTTGTTGGATCAACACCAATCGCTAGGTACATCTACGAAACGGCTTCCAAGAATGGCAAGCGGGTTCAGGCACTTGGAGGAGCTAAGAACCACATGCTAGTTCTTCCCGATGC
>NZ_CBCHRQ010000096.1:0-3330 GCF_965064355.1 Aquiluna sp. | reverse complement strand
CTAACTAAAAACGTGCTGCATCACCCAAGAGTGCATGGTTATTGCAGCTGCCGCTGATGCATTGATTGATCTTGTGGAACCGAACTGAACAATCTCCAAAACCATGTCCGCACCATCCAGAGCTGCCTGCGATAGTCCCGGGCCTTCCTGGCCAAATAGGAATACGCACTCTTTTGGCAATTGAACATTCTCGATCTGCTTGCAGCCCGGAACGTTGTCGATCGCAATGATCGGAAGCTTGCCGCCGGTTGAACTTGCAGTCTTTGCCCACTCAATTAGGTTGTCAACGTCGGGCCGGTGGGTAACGTGCTGGTAGCGGTCGGTGACCATTGCACCGCGACGGTTCCAGCGGCGATTACCGATGATGTGAACCTCTTTTGCCATAAAGGCGTTTGCGGTTCGAACGATCGAACCGATGTTTAGATCGTGCTGCCAATTCTCGATAGCAACGTGATAGCCGTGGCGCTTGGTATCCAAGTCCGCAACAATCGCCTCCATTGACCAGTAGCGATAGACATCAATCACGTTTCTGGTGTCGCCATTTGCCAGTAGCTCTGGGTCAAACTTTGAAAAATTTGGGTCCTTGGCAGGATCGCCCGAGTACGGCCCTACTCCCCAGGTTGACTGCTCGTGGGTTCCGGTTAGGTTTTCTTCACTCATCTTCGCTAAGCCTAAAGCTAGGCTGGACGTATGACTGGGCGTTCAAGAGTAAAAAACTGGCTTACCGACATGGATGGCGTGCTTTGGCACGAGGGAATGCCAATTCCTGGAGCTGTTGAGCTAATCAAAAAGTGGCAGGACGAGGGAACCGAGTTCCTGGTTTTAACCAATAACTCCAGCTACACCCCAAGAGATTTGGCAGCCAGGCTGCAGGCCGGTGGACTGAACGTCCCTGAGGAGCGCATCTACACCTCAGCCCTTGCCACGGCAGATTTCATAAAGTCCCAAAAGCCTCACGGCACCGCATTTGTTATTGGCGAAGTCGGCCTCACCACCGCAATGCACGAAATCGGCTATGTGATGACCGAGGTTGATCCGGACTACGTAGTTTTGGGCGAGACCAGAAACCTAAGCTTTGATGCCCTAACCAAAGCGGTTCGCCTAATCGGCAAGGGTGCCAGGTTTATTGCCACCAACCCGGATGTCACCGGACCTTCTGCAGATGGACCACTTCCAGCCACCGGTTCGGTGGCGGCTTTAATTACCGCTGCGACCGGCAAGGCTCCATACATTGTTGGAAAGCCAAACCCGATGATGTTTAGAAGCGCAATGAACAAGATCAATGTCCACTCCGAGGACACCGCAATGATTGGTGACCGCATGGACACCGACATTGTTGCCGGAATCGAAGCCGGACTTCACACCATTTTGGTTCGAACCGGCATCTCGGATGACGCTGAAATAGCGAAGTATCCGTTTAGACCAACCGAGATTCTTGATTCAGTAGCAGATCTAATTTAGCTATCCAGCTCTTTGATGTATTTGTTGGTTGCCACTAATACCCCTGCGACCAAGACACCTAGCGATAACGCAAGGTAGATCGGCTTCACGCCAAAGGCATCAACCGCCCCGCCAACCAGAACCATAGAAATCATTGGTCCGGCTGACCAGACTGTCATCTCTAAAGAGAAGACGCGTCCGCGCTTATTGGCCGGGATTTTGGTTTGAATGACGGTGTTCAGTAGCGGCAACAGTGGACCCCATGCCAAACCGAGAATCAGACCGAAGAAGATCATTGCCCACTGCGGAGGTATCTGGCTCATTGGGATCATGGATAGCGGGACGCCCAATATTCCGATTCGAAGAATATTTGAGTAGCTGATTCGCTTGTGAATCCGCTCGAAGAACAATGCTCCAAACACCGCAGCAAAAGCCATCGCCGACACCACAAGCCCTAGGCCTTCAGGGTCGCCCATTTCGTTGTAGGCGGTAGGAAGAATCAACATCTCGGTTGGGAGATAAATCAGCGCCAGCGTCATAATCGCCGACATCAAAACCAAGACCGAAGGGGTTGCGAAGAGGATCTTGAAACCCTGGATGGCGTAGATGTAGAACGGTTCTTTTTCGCTCTCGTCGTTTGGCTCATGCTGCTCGGTCACCCTAATCAGTAGTGCAAAGAATGCCGAAACAGCACCAAAACCTGCCACCACCCAGAAGGTGTTTGCTGAACCCATTGCAGCGATGCAGAAGGTTGCGAGCGCCGGCCCGATTGCAAAACCGGATGCATAGACAGCCTCGTGGATTGAGTTGGCACGATCCAAGGTCAGTTTTCCCGCAGCCGCGACGTCCGGAACCAAAGCCTTTCGCGCTGTTGCACCGCCAGGGGCCACCACAGCTCTGAGAATGCCGATGCCAAACAGAGCCGGCATCGTAAGTTGCCACAGACCAGCGAAAATCGGAATCATGATCGAGGTCAGCACTGTCAGAAGCTCAGACACGTTCGCCATGTTCTTTCTGCCGAACTTGTCGATAACCGACCCCAAGACTGGAGACAGCAACAATGCAGGGATAGCGGTCAAAGAAACCACTAGCCCAGCCGCAGTCGAGGTGCCAGTTATCTCCAGTGCTATCCAGGGAATTGCGATAAACACCATCGAGCCAGAGATGACGCTGGTGATCGATGAGATTTGCAGCAATACGAACGGCGCTAAGTTGCGCTTCACAAAAGACCTACTTCGTTAGACCTAGGTCTTCTAGGGTGATGGCGGTCAAATATGCAAAGCCGGCTGCCTCAATGGCCTGGCGTGCACCGGTGTCGCGATCCACAACTGTTGCCACCGCAACTACGTTCGCTCCTGCTGCAACCAAAGCCTCGGCTGCAGTCAGCGGTGAACCACCGGTTGTTGAGGTGTCCTCAAGAACAACCACTCGCTTACCAACAACGCTTGGTCCCTCAACCTGCCGGCCCATACCGTGTGCCTTGGCTTGCTTGCGAACTACGAAGGCATCTAGCTTGCGACCTTGAGCGGCAGCTTGGTGCAATAGAGCGCTAGCAACTGGGTCTGCCCCCATGGTCAGACCACCGGCTGCGTCAACATCACCAAAACCGTTGTCATCCAAAAGCTTGAGCATAACCTTGCCAATCAAAGGAGCAGCCTCGTGGTGCAGGGTTGCCCTGCGAAGATCAACGTAGTAGTCGGCCTCTAGGCCTGAAGAGAGTGTCACCTTGCCATGAACAATTGCCAGCTCTTTGATTAGTTCAACAAGTCGTGGCTTATCCGGTGCGGTGAAGGTCATGTGCCAAGGCTAGCAAGGTTTGCTGGTTAGAGTTGTGAGGTGAAAATCGCAACCTGGAACGTCAACTCCGTTCGCGCTAGAGCGCCTAGAGTC
>NZ_CBCHRQ010000095.1:0-3366 GCF_965064355.1 Aquiluna sp. | reverse complement strand
CTCAGGATCAAATTCGTGGTGCACTGCCTAGAGCTTCAGTAAGCGTTGAAAAGGCCTTGGAGATAGTTCTACCGCTAATCGAAGACGTAAAAACCCACTCTCTTTCGGCACTTTTGAATCAGGCTGAGCGTTTTGATGGGGTTCGCCCAGAGTTTATTCGAGTGCCGCAGTCCGTCATCGAACAGTCTGTTTCGCAACTCAGCGCAGAGCTGAGAGCTGCAATTGAGACTGCAATTCAGCGGGTTCGAAAGGTCTCGCTAGCTGGAGTCCCAAAGGATTTCGAAGTGGAGCTAGCTAACGGCGCGTTAGTTTCACAGCGGTATGCGCCTGTTGACTCGGTAGGCCTTTATGTTCCAGGCGGCAAGGCGGTCTATCCCTCCAGTGTCGTTATGAATGCGGTTGCCGCTCAGTCAGCTGGTGTCCCAAGAATTGCGATCGCATCACCACCACAAAAAGAATTCGGTGGTATGCCACACCCAACGATTTTGGCAACCGCAGCACTGCTCGGTGTGACTGAGGTCTACGCAATTGGTGGAGCAGCAGCCGTTGCGGCATTTGCGTTCGGTGTGAGTGAGATCGAGCTTGAACCTGTTCGCATGGTTACCGGACCTGGCAATGTCTATGTTGCAGCCGCCAAGCGTGCGCTGAGGGGTCTGATTGGAATTGACTCTGAGGCCGGTCCAACCGAAATTCTCATAATCGCTGACGAAAGCGCTAACCCGAAGAGCATCGCGGCCGACCTGATCTCTCAGGCCGAGCACGACGAAAACGCAGCTGCGGTTCTGGTTACCAACAGCAGTAATCTGATCTCCGCGGTCGAAGTTGAGTTAGCCAAACAAGTTGCTATCACGAAGAACTCTGAACGCGTCAAAGCCTCACTTGGCGGAATGCAATCGGCACTAGTTTTAGTGCCAGATTTGGCGACTGCAATTGCTGTAAGCAACGAATATGCGACCGAACACCTAGAGATATTGACCAAAGACCCCAAAGCAGTGCTCTCTGAAATCACTAATGCCGGTGCGATTTTCCTTGGTGAGTTTTCTCCGGTCAGCCTTGGCGACTACCTAGCCGGCAGCAATCACGTACTCCCTACCGGCGAACAGGCTAAATTTGGCCCAGGCCTTGGAGTTCACACATTTTTGAGACCTCAGCAGGTAATCAACTACTCAGAATCAGCCCTAGCTGAAGTGGCAGGCCAGCTTGATACTTTTGCGATCGCTGAAGGCTTGAGCGCGCATGGCGATGCTGCCAAAATTAGATTCACCGGAGGTAACTAATGTTTTGCCCATTTTGCAGACACGCAGATTCCAGAGTTATTGACTCAAGAACCTCCGATGACGGTTCAGCAATTCGCCGCAGAAGACAGTGTCCGGAGTGCCAAAAGCGTTTCACTACCTTAGAGACTGCCTCGCTAATGGTTACCAAGCGCAGCGGCGTAACCGAACCTTTTTCCAGAGACAAGATCGTTTCTGGTGTTCGCAAAGCTTGCCAGGGACGCCCAGTCACTGATGCCGACCTAGCCTTGTTGGCCCAGCAGGTCGAGGAGGCACTTCGTTCCTCTGGCGCTGCAACCATTGAGGCACAGGACATTGGCTTGGCGATCTTGGAGCCACTTCGTCAGTTGGACCATGTCGCTTTCATGCGATTTGCCTCGGTGTACCAAGCTTGGGACTCGCTGGATGATTTCGAGCAGGCGATTTCGGATCTGCGGGGGAGCTAGCTCTTGTACCGGCTGTTCTTCAACCTATTTTTCAAACCCCTGGATGCTGAAACCTCCCACAAGATAGTTGACACTGCTTTGCAGCTAGCCTCCAAGTTCGGCATTCTTCGGGCCGGCAAGCGAAAGAAGTCCATCGAGATTATGGGGCTTCACTTTGAAAATCGCCTTGGGCTTGGCGCTGGCTTTGACAAAAATGCCAAGTTGGTGAGGCCGCTGCACGCTTTGGGTTTTGGCCACATTGAAGTCGGCACAGTTACTTTCCACTCTCAACCTGGGAATCCAAAACCTCGTTCATTCCGAATTCCGCAATACGACGCTCTGATCAATCGCATGGGCTTCAATAATGACGGCGCGGAGGTGATCTCCAAACGACTAGAGAAACTTCGCCGGGATTACAAAAACCTTCCGGTTATTGGAGTGAATATAGGCAAATCTCGAATCGTTGAAGCAAAAGACGCTGCCAATGACTATCGCGCCACCACCAAGTTGGTAGCCAGAGTTGCTGACTATCTCGCAGTGAACGTCTCTTCGCCGAATACGCCAGGACTTAGAGACCTGCAGCAGGTTGAGTCGCTGCGTCCGATTTTGCAGGCCGTATTGGCTGAATCTCAGGGTAAACCTGTTCTGGTGAAGGTGTCTCCAGATTTGGCAGATGCCGATTTCTTAGAGGTTTTGAGTCTTGTCCAAGAACTTGGTCTAACCGGCGTGATTATGACCAACACGACCACTCGTCGCGATGGTGTGGGTGATTCGCCGGTGCTGCAGGAGGCCGGAGGGTTATCCGGACCAGTACTAGCGGCACGTTCAATTGAGATGCTCCGGATGGCCAGAAGAGAACTGCCAACTGGATACGTCATCATTTCGGTTGGTGGAGTGAGTTCCGTGGTTCAAGCCGTCGAGCGCGTTCACCTGGGTGCAGATTTAGTGCAGGTCTACACCGGTTTGATTTATCAGGGACCAGCCTGGCCAAAGAGGCTTGCGAAAGCTCTAGCTAACTAGCAAAGCCTTGCTTCTGGACTCTTAGTCTTGGAAGGGTCACGCTCAATAACATCACCCAGAACCTGGTCAACCTTGGCCATGATCTCATGAGGAATTACCACTCCAGAGGCTGCAAGGTTAGAAGTGATCTGCTCTGGCTTTGAAGCACCAACAATTGCAGCTGCAACATTCTTGTTTTGCAGCACCCATGCGATAGCAAACTGAGCCATCGTGATGCCAAGTTCGTCCGCAAGAGGTTTTAGGGCCTGAACACGGGTCAAAGTGGTTTCAGACATGAACTTCTCGATGATTCCAGAGAGGTCTGGATCTGCAGCTCTCGAGCCTTCAGGAGCTGGTTGACCCGGAAGATACTTACCGGTTAGCACGCCCTGGGCCATAGGTGACCAAACAATTTGACTTAGACCCAGTTCCTCTGATGTAGGGATTACCTGCTCCTCAATAACTCTCCAGAGCATTGAATACTGCGGTTGGTTTGAAATCAGCTTGAAACCAAGATCTTTAGCCAAGCCCTGACCCTCACGAATCTGCTGGGCATTCCACTCGGAAACGCCGACGTAAAGCACCTTGCCCATGCGAACCAGGTCTCCAAAAGCCTGCATGGTTTCTTCCAGCGGAGTTTCGTAGTCAAAGCGGTGAGCCTGATACAG
>NZ_CBCHRQ010000094.1:0-3449 GCF_965064355.1 Aquiluna sp. | reverse complement strand
AAATAGTCTGAGAATCTTCGAGCGCGCTGAACGCAGTGAATCAACGCTGATCGACATTCCACCCCTACCATTTGCCTAAACGATTGGGATAAGTCTGTTAGCAGGGTTTGTCCGGACATTCGTTTGGTACCCCACTGGGAACGCAATTGGCAACACCGCACCCTTAGGGGTGGATAAGTAAATACAGCTTCCTTTTTGTCCCTATTGGGAACAGATTTTTGGGCTAACTCGCTTGCCCGGGAGCCCACTTCTTGGAGACCCCAGCCGACAAAAGCATTAGAGCTGCCAATAAGTAGAACACTCCACCAACACTCGCGGCTGCAACGGCACCAGCTACCACCGGAACTACGACCTGACCAAAGCGATTTGAGGTCAATCGAATTGAGATTGCTAGGCCACGATTATTAGGACTGGAGATTCTCGATACCCAGGCCATGGTCGCTGGCTGACCAATTCCCATCGCAAATCCGGTGACAGCTAGAAGCGCTGCAATTAGGTAGAACTCGGTGCTGACCGCGATACCAATTGCACCCAACATCGTCACGGCCGACCCGATAACAAGAATTGCCCTGAGGCCAAAGCGATCTCGCAGTGGCCCGAGCACAAATCGAACTGCCATCGAGAACAGCGCTCTGATAGCTAGAAGGACGCCGATTTGGGTAACGCTGAAGCCAAGCGCAATACCTAACAGCGGGAGGTAGATCAGGGTGACATCCACAACCGCTGTTGTGGCACCCGCAACGAATATGGCGGGCTTATAGCCGGGCACTGCGAAGACCTCTTTGATCGAGCCTTTGGGTGACCCATCGCCAGTTGAAGCCAGCTTCGCGAACAGTGGAATCGTCGCGATTGCGCCAAGGATAAACAGCGCGGCAGCAAACCAAAGTGCTGGTGCCACGATGATCTCTGGACCATCTGATTCAGCTAGGTAACCGCCGACAAATGGTCCAACGGCGTGACCCAGTGATGCGTAGAAGGTCAGCAGGCCAAAGTTGGTCTCATACTTTTTGTCTTCGGAGAACTGAGCTATCAAAGTCTGCCCACCAACCATCGCTAGTAGGTGACCTGTTCCCAGGATTGGCATCCAGAGCATGAGCTGCCAAACCTGGTCGGCAAATACCAGACCGATGGTCGCTGCGATGGCGAGTAAGGGGCCGAGGAAGGTAGCCCGCCCAGCAAAACCAAAGTCAACCCACTTGCCTACTGGAATGGCAAACAAAAATGGAGCTAGCGCAAAGGTTGCACCAATCACGCCCACCAAAGTGGCATCCGCACCAAGGTTTACCGCTTGATAAGTGGCCATCGGCCTAACTACATACACTCCAGCCTGAATAAGGGCGGAGTGAATCAGGACAAGGACCAGCCACCTACTCGGTATTGGTCTTGTGGTTCGCAATTATGCCTGCTGTTTTGATCTAACGAGCTTTATAACCTGAGGTGCGACTAGCACCAGGGCTAGAAGTACATAGATAGAGATGGTGAATGGGGTGCTCACTAGCACGCTCCAGTCACCGGCCGCACTTTGCAGTGCTCGACGGAATTCCTGCTCGGCCATAGGCCCAAGAATCACACCGAGGATCAAAGGCGTTACCGGATAGCCAAACTTTCTAAACAGCAAGCCGATGATTCCAATGACTACCGCTGCCCAGAGATCGAAGGCGCTGTTGTTCAGCACATACGCTCCCACCATGGCGAAGGTAACAATGCCTCCGTAAAGATACGGCGCTGGAATATCAAGCAGCTTGGCCCAAAGGCCTACCAGCGGAAGGTTGATCACCAATAGCAGCGCATTGCCAATGAATAGCGATGCGATAAGCGTCCAGACCAAAACTGGCTGGTCGGTGAAAAGCAGTGGTCCTGGACGGATGTCGAACTGCTGGAATGCGACCAACATAACCGCTGCAGTTGCTGAGGTCGGAAGGCCCAGTGCCAGAAGAGGGACCATGGCGCCGGCGGCGTTTGCGTTGTTCGCAGCCTCAGGTCCTGCAACACCTTCGATTGCGCCATTGCCAAACTCGTTGTGCTTCTTGCGAGCCAATCGCTTTTCCAGCGAGTAGCTCAGGAAGGTTGGAAGCTCAGAGCCACCGGCAGGTATTACACCGGTTGGGAAACCAATTGCGGTTCCACGCATCCAGGGCCAGAAGGATCTCTTGAACTCTGCCTTTGTCATCCAGGCCAGACCAGAGAACTTGTTCTTGGCTACCCCGCCTAGCTTGCCGTAGAGCGAGACATAGAGCGCCTCGCCCAAAGCAAACAGCGATACGACCAGTACAACGGTTTCGATGCCATCGAATGCTTCTGGGATTCCAAAGGTTAGACGGGAAGATCCGGTTTGCAGATCTAGGCCAATCAAGCCAATGGAGAGACCGAAGGTCAGAGCAATCAGGCCACGTCTCATCGACTGGCCCAGGACTGCACCCACAGTTCCAAAAGCCAAAACCATAAGTGCGAAGAAGTCGGCCGGGGTCATGCGGATACCGATCCAAGCAATCGTTGGGGATGCGACAGCCACGATTCCGGTGGCAATCGCACCGGCGACAAACGAACCAATGGCCGCGGTAGCAAGAGCTGCGCTAGCCCTACCGTTTCGGGCCATCTTGTTGCCCTCGATGGTGGTCATCACCGAGCCAGATTCACCAGGGGCATTTAGCAGAATTGAAGTTGTAGAACCACCAAACATTGCGCCGTAATAGATAGCGCCAAACATGATTAGCGCCGCGGTCGGGTCAACCGCAAGTGCCACCGGAAGCAATAGCGAGATTGCAAGAGCTGGGCCGATGCCCGGCAGCACACCAACCAAAGTTCCAAGAATTGTTCCCAACAGGGCAAAGCCCAAGTTGGTCAAAGTTAGTGAGTTAGCAAATCCAGCTAAGAAGGAGGAGAAATCCATTACCAGCCTCCATCTTCTTCAACGATTACGCCGTTTTCGTCGACGATCTCTTCGGTTGGGGCATTTTCATTCACAGGATTCAAAATGTTGTCAACTGTGTCAAGCCCAGAAGGTAGCTGGAGCTGGAGGCCTTCGTTGAAGGCAAAGAATATCGCTAGCGATATAAAGGCCGCTATCAAAGCGGTCCGGAGGTTGCGCTTTGCACCGATGGCTTTCGCCACCATGAAATAGAGCACCGCTCCCATGATTGGGAAGCCAAGAATAGGCATTAGCAGGCTGTAGAGGACAAGGGCAGTAGCCAAAAGGCCAAAGGCTTTCCAGTTTGGATCGGATACGGCTACGCCACCCTCAACGCCTTCTGGAGTGCCGCGTTCGCCCCTAAGGACCGCAATAATTTGTGATCCGGAAAGCACCAAAAGTAGGCCACCGACTATGTAAGCAAATACCTCGGGTCCGACAAATCCAACCGCGTTGGATTTCTTCATGCCAAAGGTGTCAACTAAAACAACTACCGCAACAACAAAGAGGAAGCTGGTGAAAACCAGCTCCCCCTTTGCTG
>NZ_CBCHRQ010000093.1:0-3516 GCF_965064355.1 Aquiluna sp. | reverse complement strand
CGTTGATGCCTGCAGCGCGGGCGGCAAATTGGTTCGAACCGATCGCGTAGGTGTGAAGTCCAAAACGTGACTTGTGCAGGAACAGCCCGACCAAGGTCACGACGATGATTACTCCAACTACAGCCCAGCTAAGCGGCATCCAGTCGGGGTTGATTGGTGAGATAAGGCTGAAGTCATTTGGCCCCCCGATCGGCATGCCATTAGAGATGATGATTGCAAAACCGAGCGTGGCTCCCATAGTTGAGAGGGTCGCAACGAAGGGCACAATCTTGAGTTTTGTAATAAGGAACGCGTTGATAAGTCCTACTGTGAGTCCAGTACCAACGGCGGTGAGTGCACCGATGATGAGTGGCGGGTAAGCGTCTGGCCCTGAGGTTGTGATATCGAAACCAAGGACCACGGACATGATCCATGCCGAGGTGACACCACTGATTGCCAGGATGCCACCTACGGACAGATCAATTCCACCGGAAATGATTACAAGGGTTTGTCCAGCAGCCAACAACACCACAGACCCCCAGTCGGTCAGGATGTTTCCTGCCGTTGCCACTGAGAAGAACTTGGGTTCGGCCAAGGTGAAGACAATTGCAAGTGCGATTAGCACTGAGAGCAGAACTGAATTCTGGTTCCCGGCCACCGCCTTGAATCGCTCCCACCTCAGTAGTTGCTGTTGACTGCTGGACATTGAATACTCCCTTGTATTTTGTTGCTTAGACCTACTTGGCTACGTAGGTGTACTTCACTAGGTCGGCCTCGGATGTGTTTGCATCCAGGGTCACGTTTGGAATTACTACCTCAGCGGCTGCTGGGGAGTTTCCGTTACGTAGGTAGTCAACCAGAGTCTGAATCGCTAGGCGAGCCTCTGCGGCTGGGTCCTGAGCGATTAGAGCGGTGAAGATACCGGCCTTGATCTTTGCAACGTTGTCTGGGTAAGCGTCGTAACCGACTAGAGCTACCTGACCAACTAGGCCCTTGGACTCAAGGGCAGCAGCTGCACCTGAGGCGTTGGTGCCATCGATGGCGAAGATGCCGTCTAGGTCTGGGTACTTGGTCAGCCAGTTGTTGACGTTGGTTGCAGCCTTCTCAGGGTTTGACTCTGAGTAAGCAACATCAACGATCTGAATGCCTGGGTAGTTGGCTGCGATAGTTGCCTCGAAGCCTTCCTTACGAGCAACGTTGGTGGTTGCAGTTGCGCTGGTTAGACCGATAACAACCTCATAGGTCTCACCATCGGTGTAACCAATTGCGTTAGCGATTGCCTCAGCAGCCTTTGCACCACCATCTTCGTTGTCACCGGTGATGAAGATCAAGACATCGCTTAGGTCACCCACGCGAGTGTCTACGTTTGCTACAACAATTCCTGCTGCAACTGCCTTCTCAACCGAAGCCTGAAGCGCGGTTGGGTCGGTTGGGATAAGAACCAGACCGTCTGGCTGCTGCGCCAAGACTGCGTCAACAATTGGGATCTGGGTCTCTGGTGAGTAGTTCGAAGGGTCGCCCTGCCAGATTAGGGTTACACCCTGCGCTGCAGCTTCCTCTTCAGCTCCCAGCTTCATAGCCTGGAAGAATGGGTCGCTCTCAGCGCCCATTACGAATGCGATAGTTAGTTCCTCAGCAACTGCCTCTGAACCTGCAGTTGAAGTTGCGGTGGTCTCTGCCTCTTGCGCGGCGCAACCAGCGGCACCGATGACCAAAGCCATCGCACCTGCGAGGGCACCAGCCCTCTTGAAAATGCTCTTCTTCAATTCTTCTCCTTTGAAAGTGATTTCTGCGAGAAATGCGCGCACGTTCTCGCAAATCTTGTTACTATGCTGTCAAGGGAAACGAATCGTCTGCAACTTTTCTTGATAACAGTTGTGTCACGGTTTCTTAGGAGTGAAGATTGGCGAAGTCTCAGAAGGCACCGACGCTAAACGATGTTGCCGAGCGTGCTGGAGTGAGCCGCGCGACTGCCTCTAGGGCGCTTGCTGGTTACGGCAGAATCAGCTCCGACACTATCGAAGTGGTGCAAACGGCCGCACATCAATTGGGATACAGGCCCAACGAAGTTGCCCGCGCCATGCGCGCCGGCAAGACCAAGACCATTGGTTTGGTAGTGATCTCGGATTTCACCAACGCTTTCTTCGACCGAGCAACCAAGGCCATCATCGATGCTGCAAAGCGGCAGGGGTATCAAACACTGGTCTCTCACACAGACGAGCGCATCGAGAACGAGCGTCAAGCGGTTAGAACTTTGATTGAGAAGCGCGTGGATGGATTGATTCTGGTCCCTTCGTCCGATTCAGATCACGATCACCTATCTAGGGAGCACGTCGGAGATACACCTTTAGTGCTGATTGACCGCAGACTCGATGACCTGCAGATTCCTGCCGTTACCACTGGGGATTACCAGGGTGCAGTCTCGGCTGTTGAACATGCAATCGGGAGAGGCCACAAGAACTGTGCCTTTATTGTTGCCGTGCCTGGAATCAAAGAGAGCACGTTCACCAGGCCCCACATACCAATCTCAACAGTTGTCGACAGAACAAATGGCTTCCTAGATGCTCTAAACGGCCACAAAGTCAGCTCGAAGATGGTGTTTTGCGAGGACAGCCAAGCAGGGGCGGAGGCAGCGGTTGAAAAGCTGCTTACTGCTGAGCAAAGGGCCACGGTGTTTCTGACGTCGAACAACGACATGCTTTTGGCTTTGCTCCGCGGAGCAGGGAAGCTTGGAATCGAGATCGGGAAAGACATTTCCGTAATCAGCTTTGACGATAGCCCCTGGGCTGCGGCCATGTCCCCAGCGATAACCGTTGTGTCACGTCCTGTCGATCAGCTTGGCGAGGTTGCGGTTGAGATCCTGCTCAAGCAAATGTCCGGTGCAAAGTCCCTATCAAGCGTCACTCTGCCAACGATGCTGATTGAGCGTGACTCGGTGTTCTCTGTCCCTCACTGAGGTAGAGAGGTTTTGGCTACCGGAAGTTGATTCCCCGGGCTTCCATAATCTGCTTGATTCTTGCAATGGCTGACTTCGCCAGGCCTTTTATTGATCTCAACTCATCGAGAGAGATCTTCCTGAGGTCAGAGACTTTATAGAGCTTGGCGTCCACCAGCGCTCTTCTGGCCGGAGTCGAAAGTCCTATAGAGCGCCATTCTCCATCGAGCGCCTCATAGCTATCGGGTGCAACCTTCTTGAGGGTGTAGCGATTGGTTGGTTGCTTCTTAGCCATGGGCTAAGTCTAGGAACCTATAGGAAGGGTCGAAGCTCAACTCTGCGGTTGCAGGCGTGAGAGCCCTTCGCAGCTAATTCCTCGGCAACCGCAGCGCTCTCCACCTCGATGATCCAGAAGCCGCTATAGAAATGCTCCTCTTTGAATAGCGAGCCATCGCTGGTCAGCTGGTTCGGTCCGGTGAAGTCAAAAAGCTTTGCCCTGCTGGGGGCTGCGATGCCTGCGGCAAAGACCCACTGGCCATTGGCGTGCAACTCATCGTTGAAGGCATCAATGGCGCTCATCTCACTCGGGTTCCCAGAGTTGG
>NZ_CBCHRQ010000092.1:0-3547 GCF_965064355.1 Aquiluna sp. | reverse complement strand
TTCGGAGTTGTGCACCGCAAGCAGGCCAGCGTTTACGAACTAGCTGAGCTTTTGCCAAGCTATGCAGGCGATCTAATTGCTACCGAACTAGAAGTGCTAAAGCAGCTAACCGAGTCACCAAAGCGCCCATACACCGTGGTTTTGGGCGGCTCAAAGGTTTCCGACAAGCTCGGGGTACTTGGACACCTACTGCCAAAGGTTGACCGCTTGGTAATCGGTGGTGGAATGGTATTCACCGTCTTGGCTGCCCTTGGTCACAAGGTAGGTAAGAGCCTTTTGGAAGCTGATCAAATCGACACCGTGAAGACCTTCCTTAGCCAAGCCAAAGAGCTGGGCGTTGAGGTGGTCTTGCCAACCGACATCGTGGTTGCAGCAAGTTTTTCACCAGATGCTCAATTTGAGACAGTCTCGGCGGATGCGATCGAAAGCTCAAGCTTTGGTGCGAACGGACTTGGCCTGGACATTGGACCAGAATCCGCAAAAGCCTTTGCTTCAGCTGTTAGCTCCTCGGCTACCGTGTTCTGGAATGGCCCAATGGGAGTATTTGAGTTTGCTAACTTCGCGCACGGCACTAAGGCAGTTGCTCAAGCACTGACAGAGGTTCAAGGCCTTTCTGTGGTTGGCGGGGGAGATTCAGCTGCTGCTGTTCGAGCACTTGGGTTTGACGAGTCGGCATTTGGACACATATCGACCGGTGGTGGAGCATCGCTTGAGTATCTTGAAGGAAAAGTTTTGCCTGGACTGGAGGTCCTAAATGACTAAGCGCACACCGCTGATTGCCGGCAACTGGAAGATGAACCTGGATCACATGCAGGCGATTGCTTTGATCCAGAAGCTTTGCTGGACACTAAACGATGCAGATCACGATTACCGTGCGGTTGAGGTTGCGGTGTTCCCACCCTTCACTGACCTAAGAAGCGCACAGACCCTCATCGATGCAGAGAAGTTTGAGATCTCACTTGGCGCTCAAGACATTTCTCGGCACGATTCTGGTGCCTTTACCGGCGAAGTTTCCGGAGCTTTCTTGGCAAAACTGGCTTGCAAGTTCGTTCTCATTGGACACAGTGAGCGTCGTCAAAACCACAGTGAGAGTGACGAAGTTGTGCAAGCTAAAGTTGCTGCTGCTTGGAAGCACGGTCTAGTCCCAATCATTTGTGTCGGCGAGACCCTGGAAGAACTTGAGACTCAGGGGCAGAGTGCTGTTCCTGTGGCACAAACCATTGCTGCGCTTTCTGGTCACGACACCCTTGGTGAGTTTGTTATTGCTTATGAGCCAGTCTGGGCGATTGGCACTGGCAAGGTAGCAACCCCACAGGAGGCCGAGGACGTATCGAAAGCCATCCGCAAGGCGATTACCGACAACTTCGGCGCAGAAAGTGGCCAGAGCCGCATTCTCTATGGTGGTTCAGTAAAGGCCAACAATGTGGCTGGTTTCCTTGCATCTGGCGAGGTTGACGGAGTTTTAGTTGGCGGTGCCAGCTTGGATGCAGAAGAATTTGCAGGCATTTCGCGCTTTCAGAAGCACATAGTTCTATAATTTGACAGGCGTTTTATACGCAAACCTAAGGAATCCTCATGGCTGTTCTACAAACCGCACTTTTGGTGCTGCTGGCAATCACCAGCGTGCTGCTGATCTTGCTCATCCTGCTACACAAGGGTCGTGGTGGCGGTGTTGCGGACATGTTCGGTGGCGGAATGTCATCCACCATGAGCTCCTCAGGCGTTGCAGAGCGCAACCTCAACCGAATCACCATCGTGCTTGGCTTGATTTGGGTTGTCGTAATCATCGTGCTTGGACTATTCACCAGATTTGAGTGGGTATAAATTGACCAATTCAGCATCCATTAGAGGTGCTCGCGTTGGTGCTGGCCCAATGGGCGAGCAAGACCGTGGCCACAAAGTCGAGCGCATTGCCAGAGACTTCTTTTGTTCAAACAATCACCACGCTAGCCAGTACTTTGCTGCAACGGTAAACCCAGAAGACGTTCCTAGTGAGATCGACTGCCCGCACTGTGGCCTTCCAGCCGGCATGGATAAGGCAAACCCGCCACAGGTTGCAAAGATTGAGCCATACAAGACTCACTTGGCTTACGTAAAAGAGCGTCGTACTGACGAAGAAGCTGCTGAAATTCTTGACGAAGCCCTACAGGCTATTCGTGAGCGTCGTGAGCGCGCAGCAGCGGCTGCTAAAGCTCGCGGCTAGTTTCCTCGTCAACATACCAACGAGTTAGTTCTAGTCCCTTGACCTTTGCGGCCGGTAAATCGCACGCCTCTTCCTGAATCGCACACTTAGCAACCGCAGCTTTCGCACTCCCGGATGCCAGGAAAATCACTGCTCTTGAGCGATTTAGAGCCTGGTAGCTAAAAGATAAGCGTTCGGCAGGAGGCTTTGGCGAGGCCTTTTCGGCAATGATCCAATTCTCTGCCTGCTGGTGCCCTGGGAAAAGCGATGCGATATGCCCATCAGGCCCCATGCCCAAAATCACGACATCAAACACTGGTGCAGAATCACTAAGTGGTCCAAATAGCGATTCAATCTTGGAGCTGAACTCACCGGCCGCCTTTTCTAGAGGCCTATCTGCTTCCGGGAATCTATGTAGCTTTGCCGCTGAAAGCTCTGGCCAAGCAACAATGCCCTGGTGTTCATTTCGGTCGGCATTTTCAAGCCCAACAAATCGCTCATCACCAAAGAAAAGTTCAACATTCGAGAGGTCTACCCCTAGGGTCCTGAAATCGCCAAGAATCTTGATTCCAAGGGTGCCGCCGGTGAGAACCAGTCTCGCCTTGCCGCGCAGAGCGATTGCCTGCTCTAGTAATCCAATGATGTCACTCGCCGCCGCAGCGGTTAGGGCCTGGTCTGAGGCAAACGACTCAACTTCGATCATCGACCATGGCCTTTGGTAAGCACCTCACCAAAAACTTCATCCTCACCAAGGAATCTCATGTCCTCAACAAGGCAGTCTTGGTTAGATCGACGGGGGAGTAAGACAGATGAGTGCGGAGCACCGGTCTGGTCAATCTCCGCAACCTCGCCGTGACGAATAATCTCTAGCTGGCCATCGGTGAAGTGAATTCTCACGCCGGCGATTCCTTCAACATTCTCACCGTCAAGCTTGTGTTCGATCTTTACAGCAACACCTAAGCGAAGCTCAAGCCAGTTAGACAGAAGTTCAGCGCTAGGCGATAGATCAGATCCAATAACTTCAATAGCGCTCACCTGACGATTTAGATGCTGATCAAACAGCGCTGCGATCTGAGCACGCCAGAGCGTTATGCGAGTCCACGCCATATCTCCATCACCTGGGCGGTAGTGCTTTGCAAATGCCGCCAAAAATGCCGGTGCATCGGCCTGCTCGGCCGAATCAACGATGCGACGGGTAGCTATCTTGCCGATTGCACTCTGCGATGGGTTTGGATCGCATGAGGATGGCCACCAGGCCACAACCGGCGCATCTGGGAGCAGGAGTCCCATAACCAAGGATTCAGGGTTGCTAGCGGCCGCACCATGGGCTTTTAGGATTACCACCTCTGAAGCTCCAGCATCACC
>NZ_CBCHRQ010000091.1:0-3881 GCF_965064355.1 Aquiluna sp. | reverse complement strand
GCTGGCAGTGACCAGGACTACAAGGTCACAGTTGCTCAGCTTGAAGCTGCTTACACCCCTAAGACCAAGGCACTTTTGCTTTGCTCACCTTCTAACCCAACCGGTGCGGTTTACACCAAAGAAGAGATCTTGGCGATTGGCCAGTGGGTGGCTTCTAAGCCAAACCTCTGGGTGGTATCGGATGAGATTTACCAGAACCTGACGTACGACGGTCTTTACGCCTATTCGATCACCGAACTGGTTCCAGAGCTTGCCGACCGCACCATCATGGTCAACGGTGTTGCAAAGACCTATGCGATGACCGGTTGGCGCTTGGGTTGGATGGTTGCTCCGTTGGATGCAGCTAAGGCTGCTGCAAACCTGCAGTCACACTTGTCATCGAACGTTTCTAACATCTCACAGCGTGCAGCACTTGCAGCACTAACCGGCGACCAGCAGCCAGTGAAGGACATGTTGGCTGCCTTTGACCGCCGCAGACAAATTGCGGTTGCTGAGATGAGCAAGGTCCAAGGTGTTGTTACTCCAACCCCTAAGGGAGCCTTCTACATCTACAGCGATGTCTCTGGTCTTTTGGGTAGGAACTGGGGTGGCAAGCAGATCAACAGCTCGCTAGAACTCTGTGACTACGCGCTCGATGCAGCAGAAGTTGCAATGGTTCCAGGTGAGGCGTTTGGTCCATCCGGTTATGTTCGCCTCAGCTACGCACTAGGCGATGACCAGTTGGTTGCAGGCATTCAGCGCTTGCAGAAGCTGTTTAGCTAAAACCCAATCAGGTTCGGTTCAGGCACAAGGTTTATACCCCAGGTTGCGGCTACCCGCTCCTGAATAAATCTGGCAAGTTCGATGATTTCTTTGGACTTAGCTCCCCCGCCATTGGTGATGGCAAGAGCGTGCTTATCGCTTACCTTGGCCTTTGAACCAGGCAGCGAGTAACCCTTAGGGATGCCAGAGTTTTCAATCAACCAACCGGCAGAAAGCTTGAATTTTTCGCCATCCTCCATTGACCACTTTTGCATGTCCTGAGGGAATTCCAAGGCCTTGATTTTTGAAACCACAGGGTTGGTAAAGAAGCTGCCGCAGCTCACGCTCGATGGATCAGAATCCTGAACCACCATGCCTTTAGATGCGCGAAGTTCAATCACGGTGTCGCGAACCAACTGCAGCGGTAATTGCGAACCATAAGGTTCACCAAGGTGATTTGTGATTTGACCCGACGCCATCGGAATGCTCAGCCCGCCAAGCTTTTGCAGCTCAAATTCGACCCAACCAATAACGCCTCTGAGGCCATGCTTTAGAGCGCTGTTACGGTATGAGAAGTTGAAAAACTCGGCAGGTTTTACCTCCACCTCAAAAGTCTCAAAGTCTAAGAACTCGATTTGCGTGATGGTCTCGGAAACCTCTTGGCCGTAACCGCCAACGTTCTGCACTGGAGTTGCTCCAACGCTGCCTGGGATGCCGCTCATGGCCTCGATACCGGCGTAACCGTGCTCAACTGCCCAGGCTACAAATTCGTCCCAACCCTCGCCGGCTTGAACGCGAACCGTGACCGAAGACTCGGTTTCACTAACGATTTCCTTGCCAAGATTGGCAACCAAAATCACATCGAGATTTGAGATGTCATCGGCAAAAACTGTGTTCGAACCACCGGCCAAAATCTGGTAGTTCGACTCTTGGTTCCAAGCATTGAGCACGGTCTCGTAAAGCTCTTTTGTGCTCTCGCATTTGGTTAGCGACTTTGGCTTTCCACCAACCTGCATGGTGGTGAATTTGGCCATTGCCTCACTGGGAACTTGGCTCAAAACTGCACCCAAGCCTGGGCTTTGCCCAATACGGTGTTCTCTTCAAAAGTGGTGGTTAGGTCGACTCGAGCACGCTTGGTTTCTTCTTCCAAAGCACCGATGGTTACTTTGACATTGAGAGCTGCATGCCCTTGTGCTGGAACCACAACAGGCTTGGTAAACCTCACTCCGTAGTCCACTACCTGCCCTGCATCACCGATCCAAGAAACCACCGGCTGGATTGAAATTCCCATGGTCAACATCCCGTGGGCAAGCACTCCTGGCAAGCCAACGGCCTGGGCAATGTCGTCTCGATAGTGAATGGTGTTGAAATCTCCCGATGCTCCCGCATAGCGAACTAAGGAGTCACGACTGATCTTGAAATCTTGCTGGGCGACAACATCGCCGACGGTTAGTTCCTCAAACTTAGGCATTACTCTCCCCTCACAACCAGGGTTGAAATTGCCGTGCAGACCAACTTGTCTGCGACATCAAAAATCTCTGTCTCAAAGGTAACCATGTGGTTGCCACCAAGGCTCTTCACGCTGGCGACAGTGAGCTCGGAAGTCAGCTCATCGCCGGCGACAATGGGACGCTGGTAGACAAAGCGCTGGTCGCCATGAACCACGCGGGAGAAGTCGATTCGCGCCTCAGGGTCAGACAGAACTAGAGACAAGCTTTGTTCTTGGATCACAACCGGGAAGGTTGGTGGCACAACCAAGTCGGCATAACCTTTGGACTGCGCATAGCTCAAGTCTTGAGACTCTTTTGCCGCCATGACTGCCTTGGCAAATTCGCGCACTTTCTCTCGCCCAACCAAGTAGCTGGCTGTTCTTGGGTAACGCTTACCCTGAATCTCTGGATTGACCATGCTTAAAGGTTAGTCTGGAGTTGAATTTGTGAAGGTGAATAACAATGAAGTCATTTACGGAAGAGCCCAACGTAAACATCACTGGTTACGAAGCTGTGAGAGCTGCCGGTAAGGACTATGAGACTTACTCCTCGGACCTGCAAGGGGATCGAGATGTGCGCGATTACCGCCAATTGCCCCTTGAAGTTGATCCACCAAAACACACCGACTACCGCCATGCGATTCAGCCGCTGTTTCTGAGACCAAAGCTGGAATCGCACAGTCAAGCCTTTGCAAAGATCGCTGCCGATCTGCTTCGAGACGTAAAAGCCAAAGGTGGCGAGATAGACGTTTACTCAGACATCGCACTTCCCTACGTGATTGGTTGCCTGACAGTTATCTACAATCGCCCACAGGATTTGAAGGAGTGGGCAAGCTGGGGCCCAGATGTTTGGACCGCAAAGTCTCCTTTGCGTTCTGGAGAGGTTCTGCACGCCTACCTCGCTCGAATTTGGCAGGAGGACTCCGCCAGCGAGGATGTCTGGAGCTACCTCAAGGCAATCAGGCCCTTGGATGCAGAACTTACGGAAATTGAATTCAAAGGCATTGCCGGGGTTTTGTTGGCTGGCGGTAGAGACACCGTAATCAAACTGATTTCCGGGCTGGTTTGGCATTTGCTAAACAACCAATCAGATTTACAAAAACTGATTTCAGATCCAACGCTTGATAAGCCACTGATCAATGAGCTTCTGAGATTTCTTTCACCGCTGCCTGCCATCGAGCGGGTGAAACTAGCTGAATTCAGCGAAGATCAGCCCAAGTACTACCGGCTGCACTTCGCCTCCGCCAATCACGATCCAAAGATTTGGGAAATGCCAGAAGTTATAAACATCGAAAGAGGAAAACAGCCCCATCTAGCCTTTGGCTATGGCCCGCACGCTTGTATTGGCATGAATCTTGCTGAGTTTGAGGCTAGGGCTTTTTTGACTGTGTTCATCGAACAGGCCAGCAACTTTGAGCTGACTGATTTTCTAGTCGAATGGGATGAGGTAGATCAGATTCCATACGTAAAAGATCTGAATAATGTGAAGGTGAAAATCAAACGTAGCTGAGGCGGGGCACGATCCCGCGACCTCACGATTATGAGTCGTGCGCTCTAACCAACTGAGCTACTCAGCCTCGAACTGCAGTAAGTAAGCTCACTGTCGATCGAGCCCCGAGACAGGATTGAACTGTCGACCCCTTCCTTACCA
>NZ_CBCHRQ010000090.1:0-3905 GCF_965064355.1 Aquiluna sp. | reverse complement strand
TTTTTCTCGCCAGAAGAATTTGCTAAAGGTTTAGTCGCCTACAAACAGGAGCGCTAGTTGTTCGGAAATCTCTCTGACAGACTCTCAGATACCTTCAAAAACCTTCGCGGTAAGGGAAGGTTGTCGGCTGCCGACATCGATGGCACACTCCGCGACATTCGTCGAGCACTCCTCGATGCAGACGTATCCCTTGAGGTTGTAAAAGACTTCACCGGCAAGATTCGCGAGCGTGCCCTGGGCGATGAGGTATCTAAAGCCCTAAACCCAGCTCAGCAGGTTGTCCAGATCGTCAATGACGAGCTCAAGGCCATCTTGGGCGGCGAAGCAAGAAAGCTTTCATTCTCCAAGAACCCACCAACCGTGATCATGCTGGCAGGTCTGCAGGGTTCGGGTAAGACCACTCTGGCTGGAAAGTTAGCTAAGTGGTTGAAGGAGCAAAACCACACGCCTTTGTTGGTGGCAGCCGACCTGCAGCGTCCAAATGCTGTTACTCAGCTGCAGGTATTGGGGGAGAAGGTTGGAGTTCCAGTCTTTGCTCCTGAGGCGGGCAATGGCGTTGGTAACCCGGTAAAGGTTTCCAAGGACGCAATTGCCTTTGCGAAGAAGTCCCAGTACTCGGTTGTGATCGTTGACACCGCAGGTCGCCTGGGTGTGGATGAAGAGATGATGCAGCAGGCCAGGGACATCCGCAATGCGGTTGAACCTGATGAGATCTTGTTCGTCGTTGACTCGATGCTCGGTCAAGATGCCGTAAACGTTGCCAAGGCCTTCCACGAGGGTGTTGGCGTCTCGGGTGTGGTTCTAACCAAGCTAGATGGAGACTCCCGCGGTGGTGCTGCCTTGTCGGTGGCAACCATTACCGGTGCGCCAATTCTGTTTAGCTCCACCGGTGAGGGTCTTGATGCCTTCGAGCCGTTCTATCCAGACCGCATGGCTAGCCGCATTTTGGACATGGGCGACATTGTCAGCCTTATCGAAAAGGCGCAGCAGAATTTCGATGAAGAAGAGTCAAAGCGCTTGGCCGAGAAGATGGCCAAGGATCAGTTCACCCTGCAGGACTTCTTGGAGCAGATGCAACAGATCAAGAAGATGGGCAACATGAAGAGCCTTTTGGGCATGCTTCCGGGTGTTGGTCAGATGAAGAAGCAGCTTGAGGAATTTGACGAGAAGGAGATCACTCGCACCGAGGCGATCATCTACTCGATGACTCCGCTTGAGCGAACTCAACCCAAGGTGCTAAACGGCGCTCGCAGAATGCGTATTGCCCGAGGCTCTGGAACCTCGGTTACCGAGGTGAACCAGCTGATTGCCCGTTTTGAGCAGGCAGCCAAGATGATGAAGACCGTTGCCAAAGGTGGCATGCCAAATATTCCTGGAACCAATCCTGCCCTTATGGGTGGCGGCGGTTTCTCGGCCGGCAAAAAGAAAACAGACAAGAAGAACAAGGGATCCAAGAGCGGAAACCCCGCCAAGCGAGCTGCCGAGAACTCTGGTTTGGAGTTCGGATCCGAGAAATCTTCCGGCTCGGGAAGCGCATTTGGGCTTTAGAGCTAGCTAATCGCCAGATTTTCTGGCAGACTATCCGAGTTCGAAAAGTCTCGACCCTCTATCCAGACTTATTTGAAACCATTTGAGACCTGACGAGTGTGCCCCCACGCTCACGGCAGAATCTCGCCAAAGACACCTATAACAGGAGCATTGTGGCTGTAAAGATCCGCCTTAAGCGCATTGGCAAGACGCGCACCCCGCACTACCGCATCGTGGTAGCCGACTCTCGCACACACCGCGACGGTCGTGTAATTGAAGAAATCGGTCGTTACGTTCCGACCAATGACCCATCGATCATCGAGGTCAACTCAGAGCGTGCCCAGTATTGGCTATCAGTTGGCGCTCAGCCAACCGAGCAGGCTGCTGTGCTACTAAAGCTAACCGGTGACCTAGCTAACGCCAACGGTGAGAAGAAGAACACCGTAAAGCCTCAGAAGGTCAAGGAAGCATTCGTTATTGACGCTGCGAAGAAGTCAGTTGTTCTTCCAAAGGTCGAGAAGAAGGCTCCAGTTGTTGAAGAAGCTCCTGCAGCTCAGGCAGCCGTTGAGGCTCCTGCTTCTGAAGAAGCAGCAGTTGAGGCAGTAGCAGAAGTTGAGACCGTAGAGGCTCCGACCGAGGCAGTAGCAGAGGTTGAGACCGTAGAGGCTCCAGCCGAAGCAGAAGCAGTAGCTGAAGAAGTTGTTGCCGAGGCACCAGCTGAAGAAGTAGTTGCCGAAGAGGCACCTGCTGCTGAAGCAGAAGAGCCAAAGGCAGAGTAGTTCAAATGTTGCAAGCAAGCCTCCAGCACATCGTTCGCGCCATCGTGGATAACCCAGATGACGCAACCGTTGCCTCCAGAAATGGTGGCAAGGGTGATTTGCTGGAGGTGCGCGTGCACCCAGACGACCTAGGTCGTGTGATCGGCAAGAGCGGCCGCACCGCAACAGCTCTAAGAACCGTCGTCAACGCCCTTGCGGATGGCAAGCGCGTCCGAGTTGACGTGGTGGATACAGATTTCTAGTAGCACCAAGCTCCGAGTTGGCAGGTTTCTAAAAGCCCACGGCCTCAAGGGAGCAATCAAGTTAGAGCTCTACACCGATAGCCCAAATGAACGTTTTGTTCCTGGCGCGGTATTGGAACTTCAAGTTCCCGAAGAATCCCCTTGGTTCGGCAAGTCCGTAACCGTCTCTGAACTCAAGTGGTTCAACAGCTCCCCAGTTCTTTTTCTCAAAGATGTCGCCGACCGCACCCAGGCCGAGAGCCTAATCAAGGCAATTTTGCTGGTTGAGCAGCCGCTCGATGTTTCCCCTCAAGAGCCAGATGCTTGGTATGACCACCAGCTAGCTGGACTTAAGGTGAGGCGAGATGGTGCTGAGATCGGCACCTTGTTGCGCGTTGAGCACATGCCAGCGCAGGACCTATTGGTCATCAAGACCGAAGAGGCCGAGGTATTGCTTCCGTTTGTGAAGGCGTTTGTCCCAAAGGTCGACATTGATGCTGGTGTAATTGAGATAACCCCACCGGGCGGCCTTTTTGAGCAGATCGAGGAAGCTGATGCGAATTGATGCAGTTTCAATCTTCCCTGACTACTTCAGCGTTCTAGAACTTTCTCTTCTGGGCAAAGCCCAAAAGCAGGGGCTAATTAGCTTTCAAGCACACGATCTTCGCAGCTGGACCCACGATATCCACAAGACCGTAGACGATTCTCCTTACGGCGGTGGCGCTGGCATGGTCATGAAGCCTGAGCCTTGGGGCGAAGCGTTCGATGACCTAATTGCAGATACTCGACCAACCATTATTTTCACGACCCCTGCCGGTCGACCTTTCAACCAAGCGCTTGCCAAAGAGCTCTCCGAGAAAGAGCACATTGTTTTTGCCTGTGGTCGCTACGAGGGCATCGACCAGCGCGTTGTCGAGCATGCCAAGACTCGTGCTGACGTGCTTGAGGTGTCTTTGGGTGACTATGTTCTGAACGGTGGCGAGGTTGCAGCCCTAGCCATGATTGAGGCGATTACCCGCCTGATTCCTGGCTTTATGGGCAATGCCGAGTCAATTGTCGAAGAATCCCACTCCGATGGCCTATTGGAGTACCCGAGTTATACCAAGCCACAGGTCTGGCGCGAACTTGAGGTGCCGGATATCTTGCTTTCTGGTCACCATGCAGAGATAGCCAAGTGGCGAAAGGCTCAGTCGGTCGAGCGCACCAAAGCCGTAAGGCCCGATCTACTAGCCGAATAGTTGCCATTGCCGCTTTGATGTGGCAAGATTGGGACTTGTGTCCGGCCGTCTCTGCCGCAGGGGAGCATAGGACTCAAGCAAAGTAACTACTAGCCGTTTTGACCTGCGCGCAAAAGGAAAGATAAGAAAATGCACATTCT
>NZ_CBCHRQ010000089.1:0-4159 GCF_965064355.1 Aquiluna sp. | reverse complement strand
CTTGGATGACGTGATCGGCAGCAAAA
This sequence comes from Aquiluna sp., assembly GCF_965064355.1. Lineage (NCBI taxonomy): Bacteria > Bacillati > Actinomycetota > Actinomycetes > Micrococcales > Microbacteriaceae > Aquiluna > Aquiluna sp. The sequence goes on along the minus strand of NZ_CBCHRQ010000089.1, from coordinate 4,133 downwards.
GAGCCGATGATTACATCTGGTTCCCGCCTTGCCAAGATGGCTGCGGCGAGCGCAATCGCTGCCGTGGAGTCCTTCGGGCTTGCCTCGAGAACGAGGTTGTTCTTTGAAAGCTTTGGAAGCTGGGCCATAACGGCTTCTTCGTGGGCTACCCCGGTAACGATCATGGTTCGGTGCGCATTGGTAAGAGGAGATACTCGATCCCAGGTGTCCTGAAGCAAGGTTTGGCCAGAGCCAGTTAGGTCATGCAAAAACTTCGGTGCCGATGCCCTAGACAGCGGCCAGAGCCGACTGCCTATTCCGCCGGCGGGGATGACCGCGTGGAAGCGGTCCATGGGTTTTCTGGGATTGGCCATAACAATCAAAACACTAGCCCACCCTTCTGTGGCTTGGAAGAAGGGCCAATAGTTTCGGGGTTAGACTTTTACAAAAGCTAGTTCAAACCCGAGGAGGGGTTTCGTGTCACTACTGTCATCAGGCACCCTGTACCGCGGAAAAGTCGGTATGTGGTCCTGGGTTTTGCACCGAATTACCGGTGTCGCCATGTTCTTTTTCCTTCTGGTGCACGTGCTCGACACCGCGCTGGTCCGAGTGAGCCCAGCTGCCTACGACGTGGTTATAGCCTCCTACAAAACCCCGATTATCGGCCTTGCTGAGCTTGGGTTGGTCGCAGCGGTTTTGTACCACGGCCTAAACGGACTTCGAATCACACTTATTGATTTCTGGAGCAAGGGTGCCAAGTACCAGAACCAGATGTTCTGGGTTGTTATGGCAGTCACAGTTGCGCTTTTTGTCGGCTTTGCCCCCGGGCACATAATTAACGTCTTTAGTTAGGAGAGCAAGAACATGTCAATAGTTATTGAGACACCGAACTCTCCTAGGACCAGGAGCCAGGCCAACTTGGAAAAGTATGGCTGGGTCTTCATGCGCATTTCCGGACCTTTCCTTATTGTTCTGATTTTTGTTCACCTGATCTCGAACCTGGTTGTTCCAGACGGCGGCATCAAGGCCATTGACTTCGCATTCGTTGCGGGTAAGTGGGCGGCACCGTTTTGGCAGTGGTGGGATCTTGCGATGCTTTGGCTGGCACTGATTCACGGCACCAACGGAATGAGAACAGTTGTAAACGACTACACCGAAAAAGAAGGTGTGAGAAAGACACTTGTTTTCTCGCTCTGGGGAGTTTGCTCAGCACTAATTTTGTTGGGCACCTTAGTAATCTTCACCTTTGACCCATGCCCAGCCGGCGCCGCCGCGGAGCTTCTTCCATCATTTTGTCCAGCAGTTCAGTAAGGATTAGTAATTGTCTTTGAACGAACACGGAACTAAAACGCACCACCACCAGCACGACGTAGTAATTGTCGGCGCCGGTGGCGCCGGCATGCGCGCCGCGATCGAAGCTGGGCCTCACCTAAAGACAGCGGTTATCTCAAAGCTTTTCCCTACCCGCTCACACACCGGTGCAGCCCAGGGTGGAATGGCAGCAGCTCTTGCCAACGTTGAGGAAGATAGCTGGGAATGGCACACCTTTGACACCGTGAAGGGTGGCGACTACCTGGTGGACCAGGACGCCGCTGAGATTCTTGCTAAAGAATCTGTCGAGGCGGTTATTGATCTAGAGAATATGGGACTTCCCTTTAACAGAACCCCGGATGGCAAGATTGACCAGCGCCGTTTCGGAGGTCACACCAGAGACCACGGTAAGGCTCCGGTTAGGCGCTCTTGCTACGCAGCAGACCGCACCGGTCACATGATTTTGCAGACCCTTTACCAAACCTGCGTAAAGCTAGGAATTGAATTCTTCAACGAGTTCTATGTGCTCGACCTGGTGATGGCTGACTACAACGGCGAGAAGCGCCCATCGGCAGTTGTTGCATTTGAGCTAGCTACCGGCGACCTACACGTGTTCCAGGGCAAGTCGATTGTTTTTGCAACCGGTGGTTTTGGAAAGATTTACAAGACCACCTCAAACGCCCACACCCTAACCGGAGACGGTGTTGGCATTATCTGGCGCAAGGGTCTTCCACTGGAAGACATGGAGTTCTACCAGTTCCACCCAACCGGTCTTGCAGGTCTTGGCATCTTGCTTTCAGAAGCCGCCCGAGGTGAGGGAGGAATTCTTCGAAACGCATTGGGTGAAAGATTCATGGAGCGCTACGCGCCAACCATTAAAGACTTAGCACCGCGTGACATGGTGGCCCGTGCAATGGCGAACGAGGTTCGGGAAGGAAGAGGAGCCGGACCAAATAAGGACTACGTTCTTCTTGATCTAACGCACTTACCTCCTGAGGTTATCGACGCAAAGCTTCCAGACATTACGGAATTTGCCAGAACCTACCTCGGTGTTGAGCCTTACACCGAACCGGTTCCGGTTTTCCCAACCGCTCACTACGCAATGGGTGGAATACCCACAAACGTAAAAACTGAAGTTCTCTCAGACAACGACACCGTAGTTCGCGGACTGTTTGCTGCTGGTGAGTGCGCTTGTGTTTCGGTGCACGGAGCCAACCGCTTAGGAACCAACTCGCTACTGGATATCAACGTATTTGGTAAAAGAGCCGGAAGGTACGCAGTTGAGTATGCTCGCGAAGCTGACTTTGTTCCGGTTCCTGAAAACGCCATCAGTGAAGTTGAGAAGCTTCTTGCCATTGCTAGAAATGCAACCGGAACCGAAAAGGTTGCCGTTTTGCGCAAGGAACTTCAGGACACCATGGACAAAAACGCTCAGGTGTATCGCACCGAGGAGTCACTAAACGAAGCCCTCGAGAAGATTGCCGAACTTCGGGTTCGCTACCAGAACATTCAGGTTCAGGACCGCGGCAAGCGATTCAACACCGACCTGCTAGAGGCAATCGAACTTGGCTTCTTGTTTGACCTATCTGAGGTTTTGGTTATGACCGCACGCGAGAGAAGAGAGTCCCGTGGTGGACACTTCCGCGAGGACTACGAGACAAGAAACGACGAAGAATTTATGGTCCACTCCATGGCCTACAAGCTAGACAAGACCCCGGAAAAGCCCGGCGAAGACATCCGGGTTGACTGGAAGCCAGTCACCGTGACCAACTACCCAGCGATGGAGCGTAAGTACTAATGGTTGATGACGTAAAGGTAATTGCCGAAGTTCCTAGCTTCACAGTCACGCTGATGGTTCGTCGTTACGACCCAGAGGTAAGCGAAGAAGTGAAGTGGGTTGACTACGAGGTCACCGTTTACGGAACCGACCGTGTGCTTGATGCCCTGCACAAAATCAAGTGGGAAATCGATGGATCGCTTACTTTCCGCCGCTCCTGCGCCCACGGTGTTTGTGGCTCGGATGCTATGCGCATCAACGGAAGAAACCGCCTTGCCTGCAAGACCCTTATTAAGGACCTTGACATCACCCAGCCGATCTACGTTGAGCCAATCAAGGGCCTTGCCGTTGAGAAGGACTTGGTTGTTAACATGGAGCCTTTCTACAAGGCCTACCGCGACATAAACCCTTTCTTGATCGCAAACGACAAGCCAGAAAAAGAGCGCCTGCAGTCTCCTGAGGACCGCGCACGATTTGATGACACCACCAAATGCATTTTGTGTGCAGCGTGTACCACCAGCTGCCCGGTGTTCTGGACCGACGGACAGTACTTCGGACCAGCTGCGATTGTTAACGCTCACCGCTTCATCTTTGACTCTCGCGATGAGGGTGCCGAGGTAAGACTGGATATCTTGAACGATAAAGAAGGTGTCTGGCGTTGCCGAACTACTTTTAACTGCACCGAGGCATGTCCTCGTGGCATCCAGGTAACCAAGGCAATTGCTGAAGTAAAGCAGGCCATCTTGAAAGGTCGCCCCTAGTGATTAGCCGCCGCGGAGTGATCGCCTCGGCAGTTGGAGTGTCAGCAGTTGCAGCTCTGACCGCCTGCACTCCAGAGGTCACAGACCTAGGAAACACTGCGGAACCTTCGGCCCCAACAGCTTCTGGTCCGGTTGCAGTAGCAAAGATCACCGATATCCCAATTGGCTCGGGTAAGAAATTTGATGTTGATGGAACTCCAATTTTGATCACCCAGCCAAGGGCTGGCGAATTCCGAGGCTTTAGTGCAGTTTGCACCCACGCCGGATATGTGATGAACAACGTTGCAAACTCTGAGATCAAGTGT
>NZ_CBCHRQ010000088.1:0-4165 GCF_965064355.1 Aquiluna sp. | reverse complement strand
AACCTGATTCCGGAGTGGAACGACCTAACTCACCGCGGCAGAAACAAAGAGGCGATTGACCGGCTACACGCAACTAACAACTTCCCGGAGTTCACCGGAAGGCTGTGTCCTGCTCCCTGCGAGAGCTCCTGCGTTTTGGCTATCAACCAACCCGCAGTCACAATCAAGGAGATCGAAGTATCCATCATCGATGACGCCTTTGAGAATGGTTTTGTAACCCCGAGCATCCCGGAGCGCCTAACCGGCAAGACCATCGCGGTGGTTGGCTCTGGACCTGCTGGACTCGCTGCTGCTCAGCAGCTAACCAGAGCGGGTCACACCGTGGCGGTTTACGAACGCGATGACCGTATTGGCGGATTGCTGCGTTATGGCATTCCGGATTTCAAGATGGAAAAGCACCTCATTGATCGTCGCGTAGCGCAAATGGAAGCCGAAGGCACTCGCTTCCGGACCTCGGTCAATGTTGGTGTTGACATCACCTGGGATGAACTTCAGAAGCGCTATGACGCAGTTCTAATTGCAACCGGTGCAATGGTTCCTAGAGATCTCGCCGTCACTGGCAGGGAACTTGAAGGCGTTCACTTTGCGATGAATTATTTGGCACAGTCCAACAAGGTTGTTGCCGGCGATCAGGTCGAATCTCAGATCGATGCATCCGGAAAGCACGTAATCATCCTTGGCGGTGGAGATACCGGTGCAGACTGTCTTGGCACCTCAACACGTCAAGGCGCGCTGAGCGTCACCACTTTGGCAATCGGAACACAGCCTCCGCTAGAGCGCACCAGCGACCAGCCTTGGCCGATGATGCCGAACCTCTTTGAGGTTGCATCGGCTCACGAAGAGTTTGGTGAGCGCAAGTATCTGCACTCAACAGTTGAATTCGTTGGGGAGAACGGCGTTCTCAAGGGTGTCAAGGTAGCCGACACTGAATTCGTGGACGGCAAGCGAGTTCCTAAAGCTGGCACCGAGCGCATTTTACCTGCAGACCTAGTTTTCCTGGCACTTGGCTTTGTTGGGCCAGAGACCCAGGAACTATCCACACAGCTTTCGACCCCTATGGATTCAAGGGGAAATGTTGCTAGAGACGGCCGTTACAAGGTGGCAGATGGATTGTTTGCTGCAGGTGACGCCGGAAGAGGCCAAAGCCTGATAGTTTGGGCTATAGCCGAAGGTCGTGCCGCCGCTGCCGCGATTGACGAATATCTCGAAGGTGAGACAGGGCTTCCCTTCCCAGTGAAGCCAACTGATAGACCAATTTCGGTTTACAGCTAACCAATTGAAAAGGTAAGTAGTTATAAATGAGACGCGCCAAAATTGTGGCAACATTCGGTCCTGCTATTGCGGACTATGACAAGGCCAAAGCCGTTATCGAAGCGGGTGTTGACGTTGCTCGAATGAACCTGAGCCACGGCTCACACGAGGTTCACGAGGCTGTTTACGCATCCATTCGCAAGGCCGCTGCAGACGTAGGTAAGAGCGTCGGTATTTTGGTTGACCTACAGGGACCAAAGATCCGCCTAGGCCGCTTTGCCGAGGACAAGGTCAACTTGGTCAATGGTGCAGCCTTCAAGATCACCACCGACGAAATTCAGGGTGATGTGAACATTTGCTCCACCACCTATAAGGGTCTGCCCGGAGATGTAAAGCCTGGAGACCAGCTTTTGATTGACGATGGCCGCATTGGTCTGCGCGCAACCGCAGTGGACGCAACAACCGTCACCTGCGTGGTTGAAATTGGCGGACAGGTTTCCAACAACAAGGGAATCAACCTTCCCGGTGTTGCGGTAAACGTTCCTGCGCTGAGTGAAAAGGACGAGGACGACCTACGTTGGGCTCTAAAGCTTGGTGCCGACATGATCGCACTCAGCTTTGTGAGAAACGCCAAGGACATTGTTCGCGTTCACGAGATCATGGCCGAAGAGGGCCGCTTTGTCCCAACCATCGCAAAGATTGAGAAGCCACAGGCAGTTGAGAACCTTGAGGAAATCATTGATGCCTTTGATGGCGTGATGGTGGCTCGCGGTGACCTAGGTGTGGAGCTTCCTTTGGAACATGTTCCACTGGTTCAAAAGCGTGCCGTCGAACTAGCGCGTCGCTGGGCCAAGCCGGTGATCGTTGCCACTCAGATGCTTGAGACCATGATCAACGCATCACGCCCAACCCGCGCTGAGGCTTCTGACGTTGCGAATGCTGTGCTGGATGGCGCTGATGCGTTAATGCTTTCTGGCGAGACCTCGGTTGGCGAGTACCCAATTGAGACCGTTCAGACCATGGCTCGCATCATCGAGTCAACCGAAGAGAATGGCATGGATCGAATTCCTGCACTTGGCACCAAGCCTCACACTCACTCCGGTGCGGTTGTGCTTGCGGCTATGGAAATAGCTGAGCTTCTGGGGTCTAAATTCGTCTGCGTATTCACCGAATCTGGCGATACCCTCCGTCGTGTTTCACGCCTGCGCTCAGGTGTTCCGGTGCTGGCATTTACCCCTAGCGAGGAGGTGCGCCGCAAGCTTTCACTAGTTTGGGGAGCGACCACCTTCAAGGTGGAGAAGGTTAAGCACACCGACGAAATGATTCGCCAAGTCGACGAGATCGTGCTATCCAGCGGTAAATGCCGCGTGGGTGATGAGGTCGTGATCGTGTCCGGTTCCCCTCCAGGGATCCCTGGTTCGACCAACAGCCTGCGCGTTCACCGCGTAGGAGATGCCGTTCACCTTGCTGCACCTGGCTACGGCAACTAATAAGGGTTAAATAAAGAAAAGCGGTGGGAAACCACCGCTTTTGCTTTTTGTACCGAGAGTGGGACTCGAACCCACACGCCCAGAGGACATCGCATTTTGAGTGCGACGCGTCTACCATTCCGCCATCCCGGCAAGCTTGTAAATTCTAGTGGATGTTTGGACAGCTAGTTATAGGGTATTCCCATGGCAGATGCACTGAGAGTTGTAGTCGTTGAAGACGAAGGTCTTATTCGCATGGACGTGGTAGCTACGCTGCAGGAGGCCGGCTACGAAGTGGTCGGTGAAGGGGCAGATGGTGAAGAGGCAATCAAACTAGCAACCGAACTAGAGCCTGATCTTGTTGTGATGGACATCAAGATGCCAAAACTCGATGGCATTAGTGCCGCTGAGAAAATCGCAGAGCTGAAGATTCCCGTGGTGCTGCTGACCGCTTTTTCGCAATCAGATCTAGTTGCCAGGGCTGCCGAAGCTGGGGCTATGGCATTCGTAACGAAGCCCTTCAAGCCAAGTGATCTACTTCCTGCAATCCAGATTGCACTTAGTAGGCACGAGGAACTGGTATCACTAGAGGCCGAGATCGCAGATCTGAGCGATCGCCTTGAAACTAGAAAGCTTATGGACCGCGCCAAAGGCCTTTTGCAGAGCAAGATGAAGCTCAGTGAGCCAGAGTCTTTCCGCTGGATACAGAAGGCCTCTATGGACCGCAGGCTATCGATGGCCCAGGTCGCCAAAGCTGTCCTTGAACAGCTTGGAGATAAGTAGCTACTGGTCCTTTGGTCTTAGGTAGTTAGTAATACGAACCGTGGAGAGCAGTCGACCGGTTTCATCCGTCATTGTGATCTCATGACTTGTCAGTGTCTTACCCAGCTTGATTGCGACGCAGGTTCCGGTAACCAAACCTTCGGTAATAGATGCGTGGTGGGTGGCGTTTAGCTCGATGCCAACCGCATACCCCCATGGGTGAGCGTGGACGTTGGCCGCAAACGAACCCAGTGATTCGGCGAGTACGACGTGAGCTCCGCCGTGCAGTAATCCAATAGGTTGCGTATTTCCCGCTACCGGCATAGTGGCAACCGCACGGTCCGCACTGAGCTCAATTAGCTCAATACCCATCTTTTCAGCGAGTGAGCCAAGCCCGCGCTGCTTCATAAGCTCTAGTGCGCGATCTGAGGCTTTGATGGGTTGGTCGGACATAATTTGACTCCTTGGCGAAGTAGGCTAGCGGGCATGAGCGCTAGCGAAAAGCCTACCCTTTTACTTATTGACGGGCACTCGTTGGCATTTCGAGCCTTTTACGCGCTAAGCCCGGACAACTTCAAAAACGCGAGCGGTCAGCACACAAATGCAGTTCACGGTTTTATCTCGATGATGTTGAACCTTCTTGAGTTGGAAAAACCGACGCATCTTTGTGTTGCGTTCGATGT
>NZ_CBCHRQ010000087.1:0-4309 GCF_965064355.1 Aquiluna sp. | reverse complement strand
GGTAAGGTCACCGTTATGAAGACTGACGGGCGAATCACAATCATCAAGTAGTAAGTGACAAAGCGGGGGTGGGTGACCACCCCCGCTTTGCATTTAACTGATCTTTAGGCTTTGAGCTTGAGCACCCTCGCGGTGTCAGCAAGTATATTCTTTGCTAGCTTGGGATCGGCATTTAGCTTTTTACCTAGTCCAGGAATCGCCTTCTTCAAAGCTTCAAACCAGCCGTTCGACTCCTGCGGATACATTCTTTCGATTACATCGAGCATTACTGAGACTGCGACCGATGCGCCAGGGGAAGCTCCAAGCAGCCCGGCGATGCTGCCGTCCTTGGCTGCAATAACCTCTGTGCCGAACTGCAAGGTGCCGCCACCTTTGGAAGGCTTTATCACCTGAGCACGTTGTCCAGCTTCGTAAAGAACCCAATCTTCAGCCTTAGCTCCCGGCACAAATTCGCGAAGGCCTTCTATTTTCTGGTTTCGGGACTTTGTAACTTCCTTGATGAGGTAGGTGACCAGGTCAAAATTCTTGAGTGCAACGCTGAGGTATGGAATGAGGTTTTTAGGTCTGAGCGAAAAGGGCAGATCCAAGATCGAACCGTACTTTAGGAACTTTGGGTTTATGCCAGCGAATGGGCCAAACAGCAGTGAAGTTTTGCCATCCACCACTCTGGTGTCGAGGTGTGGAACAGACATTGGGGGAGCGCCTACCTGAGCTTGGCTGTAAACCTTGGCCTGGTGCTTTGCGACAATCTCAGGATTATCTGTGCGAAGAAAATGCCCAGACACTGGGAATGTGCCATACCCATCAATCTCAGGTATACCGGCGCGCTGCAATAGCTTCAGCGCCCAGCCACCTGCGCCAACAAATACTTTGTCCGCGCGGACAAGTCTTTGATAGTTCTCGCCCCCAAGAGAGAGCTGCCATGAGCCATCTTGGTATTGGTAAAGGTTCTTGACTTCGACGCCGGTCTCGACCTTCACGCTCTTTTTACTGAGCCAGCGGATTAGTTGCTGAGTTATTGCGCCATAGTCGACATCGGTTCCCTGGTCGATGTAGGTGGCGGCAATTGACTCCTGGGCCCTACCTTCAATGATCAGCGGCGACCACTTTGCAATCTGCTTCGGGTCTTTGCTGAATTGAATCCCTGCAAATAGCGGCTGCGTCTTGAGCGCTTCAAAGCGTCTGGCTAGGTAGTCGGCATCTTTGTCGCCGCGCACGAAGGTCATGTGTGGAACGGTGCGGATAAACGTCTCTGGTGCGGAAAGAATGCCCTGCTCCACAAGTGATGCCCAGAACTGCCTAGAAACCTGGAATTGCTCGTTAATGTCGATTGCCTTAGTGGGATCAGGCAGAGATCCGTCTTTACTGTCCGGCATGTAGTTGAGTTCACAAAGAGCTGCGTGACCGGTTCCAGCGTTGTTCCAAGGGTTAGAGCTTTCAAGGGCGACCTTGTCGAGTCTTTCAAACAGCACAATCTTGGCTTTGGGATTGACGAGCTTGATCAATACGCCAAGGGTTGCGGACATGATGCCGCCACCAACTAGGGCTAGGTCGTAATGCTCTGAGTTTGACACTGTAAAAGGGTAACTTACCTAGAGAACAGTTACACCCAGAATCGTGCCTATTAGGTAAGAAAGCCCAACGGTCACAATCGAAACCAGAACGTTTCTCAACACGCTTTTACCAACGGGGGAGTTTCCAACCTTCGCTGCCCAGAAGCCTGTGATCGCAAGGGCTATGACAACTGCTGCTGCAGTAACTTCAACTCGGTATTGATCCCATGGGCCAAGGATTGCAAGTAATGGCAACACGGCTCCTGCCGTAAATGCTACGAACGAGCTAAAGGCGGCGGCCCAAGGACGAGCGCTGGTGTTCTTGAGGTTCTTACCGTGCGCAATTTCTGCGTCGCGCGAAGCGCTAACCGAGGTGTACTCACCGCCACCCATTGAAATTGCTCCGGCAACTACCGCTGCGACACCGGCAAGCAGAATGTTTCCCTTATCCGCACCTGCACTGGCAACGCCGATGACAACACCGGCGATAGACACGATGCCGTCATTTGCGCCTAACACAGCGGCTCTAAGCCAGTTGAGTTTCTTTTCTAATGCGCGAGTAGCTGCTTCCATGATTTGCATTCAACGGCAAATTTGACTAGCTGTCTAGTAAGGCACGCCTGACCTATAGCGATTAGACTTGCCGAGTTAGGAGCGAGTGTGAACATCGAACTTGCAGGCAAAACTCACCAGGTAAGTGAGGGAGCGGATGGCTTTGGACTATTCGAGGATCGCTCCATCATCGCCCTTAGGGTGAACGGCGAACTAAGAGATCTCAGCTACAAGCTAAAAGAGTCTGATGTTGTTGAAGGTATTGATATATCCTCCGATGAGGGACTGTCGATTCTGCGCCACTCCACCGCCCACGTGATGGCTCAGGCTGTCCAGGAGATTTTCGATCCCGCAACCCTTGGTATCGGTCCACCAATCAAAGATGGTTTCTACTTCGACTTTGACGTTGTTGAGGCTTTCAAGCCAGAGGATCTCAAGCGCATCGAAAAGCGCATGAAGGAACTCGTTGGTAAGTCACAGCGCTTTGTTCGCCGTGAAGTCTCTGACGATGAAGCAAAGCTGCTGATGAAGGACGAGCCTTACAAGCTAGAGCTAATTGGACTTAAGAGCTCGGATGTTGGTGAAGGATCTGCAGAGGTTGGCGAGGGTGGGCTTTCCGTTTACGAGAACATCAATCCTGACGGCACGGTTGCCTGGCGTGACCTTTGCCGCGGACCTCATCTGCCAAACACCAGAACAATCGGCAAGGGATTCTCGCTTACTCGCTCTGCGGCCGCCTACTGGCGCGGCAACGAGAACAATAAGCAGCTGCAACGTATTTACGGAACCGCATGGACGACTCAGGAACAGCACGATGCGCACCTAGAGCGCCTAGAGGAAGCGGCTCGTCGTGATCACCGAAAGCTCGGAGTTGAGCTCGATCTATTCAGCTTCCCAGATGAGATTGGCTCGGGACTTGCGGTATTCCACCCAAAGGGTGGTGTTATCCGACGCGTGATGGAGGACTACAGCCGCAAGCGCCATGAAGAGGCAGGCTACGAGTTCGTTTACTCCCCGCACATCACTAAGAGCAACCTCTTCGAAACCTCGGGGCACCTGCAGTGGTATGCCGATGGCATGTTCCCAGCTATGAAGTTAGATGCCGAGTATGGCGAGGACGGGGTTCTGCGCAAGCAGGGCCAGGACTACTACCTAAAGCCCATGAACTGCCCGTTCCACATTCTTATCTTCCGCTCAAGATCTAGGAGCTACCGAGAGCTTCCGCTGAGAATGTTTGAGTTTGGTTCGGTTTATCGCTACGAAAAGTCAGGTGTACTTCACGGTCTGACTCGAGTTCGAGGAATGACTCAAGACGACGCTCACCTATTCGTAACCAATGAGCAGCTCGAAACTGAACTCACGAAGGTGCTTGATTTTGTTCTAGGGCTGCTGCGTGACTACGGTTTGAATGATTTCTATCTCGAGCTTTCAACCAGAGACCCAGAGAACCCTAAGTTTGTTGGGCCTGATGAGCTTTGGGACAGAGCCACTTCAACCCTTTCACAGGTGGCTGAAAAATCTGGACTCACATTGGTTCCAGATCCTGGTGGAGCAGCCTTCTACGGCCCCAAGATTTCAGTTCAGGCACGTGACGCAATTGGCCGCACCTGGCAGATGTCAACCATTCAGTTGGACTTCAATCTGCCAGAGCGATTTGATCTTGAGTATGTGGGAGCGGACGGAGATCGTCACCGCCCGATCATGATTCACCGCGCTCTTTTTGGTTCAATCGAGCGATTCTTCGGTGTGCTGACCGAGCACTATGCCGGGCACTTCCCACCGTGGCTAGCCCCGGTGCAGGTGGTCGGAGTTCCAGTTGCGGATGAGTTTGCTGATTATCTAGACGAGTTTGTTCAGCAGCTTCGCTCCCTAGGTGTTCGAGCGGAGGTTGATCGTTCAGACAACCGCATGCAGAAGAAGATCCGAGACCACACTCTGGCGAAGGTGCCATTTATCCTGCTGGCCGGTGGCCGCGATGCTGAGAATGGAACTTTCAGCTTCCGCTACCGCGACGGATCTCAGGAGAATGATCTTTCAAAAGAGCAAGCTCTTGGACTGATCCTGGACTCAATTGAATCTAAGACGCAGGTCTGATGAGCGACTTTCTCGAATCAATGTCGTCGATGCAAGATGACTTTCAGCGGCTTTGGACTCCGCATCGTCTGATCTATTTACAGACCGGGCAGCAGCCACCGGATGATGAA
>NZ_CBCHRQ010000086.1:0-4359 GCF_965064355.1 Aquiluna sp. | reverse complement strand
GCTGCAGGTATCGATTCGAGCGCTGAAGTTTTGACCATGAACAACATTCTCGATGAGATGACTAAAGCCAATGTCGACACTTTCGCCGAGCTTTCTGCATTGGCATCAGTCGTTGAGAAATTGATCGCCACCGCCGATGCCACAGCAGGCGGCAATGCTCCAACTGGTTCTCAAGCGCTTTCGGTGTCTAGTTTCGAACTCATCGGCATCTCCGGAGTGAACGGGCAAAACCTTTCAGCTGTGTTGGCTGCGATTGTTGGAGACCCAGGAAGCTCGGATCTCGCTAATTCCAAAGTGACTGACCCAGCGAGATTGCAAGCTCTAGTCGATGAAGCAATCCAGCGCTTCACCTTCGACCAGGCAGCCACGAACATTGCCGCATACGATGGGTTGAACACCGCTCCGACCCGATTGGATTACCTAAACGCGGGGGTTACCGGAGTCAACTCAGACAACCTTTCCCTTATAAACCAGTTTGTGGCCCCGCTCTCGCCAAGCCAAACGGACACTGGCGTGGAACTGCAAGATTTGGTCTCTGCCATAGAGAAGCTAAAAACCGCGGCCAATGCCACCGTTGACAACAGCGCCTCCCTTTCTGCCCAAGACTTCTCAAGTTTGGGCGTGACAGGCATCACTAGATCTGGACAGCTGGCCCTGGTGAACCATGCGCTTGACCAGGCTGCCCTTTCTGCTGTGGATTCGATCTCAGAACTGCAGCAACTTTCAGATTTGGTCAATTCGCTCTTCTCTTCTGCGGCGAATGCGACCACGGCATCTCCAGCACTTTCCATTTCAAGCTTTGAGCGCTTGGGAGTATCTGGAGTTACCGGAGTTAACCTGTCGGTTCTGGCTGACCTAATTAGAACATCCGGTTCCGATGGCACAGGAATTGATACTGCAGCAGAACTGCAAGGACTGGTTACCCAAGCAAATGCTCTAATTGCCCAACGTGAAGCGCTCGCAAAAATTCGCGACTACGCAGTCTCCAGTTCTGCACTTTCGGCGGCAGATTACTTGGCTGCCAAGGTGACGACTCTCAGTCCAACACTTGTGCCGCTGCTAAACGGAATCTTTGCTCAACTCTCGGTGACTCAATCCGACACTCTCCAAGAGATCCAAGCCGTGAATGATGGGGTCAACAAGATCAAAGCCCTAAGCGATGGGCAGGCCGGAAACGGCGCGAGTCTCTCCGCTATGGATCTAGCGGCAATTGGATTCCCGCAGCTGGATAGTGCCACTGAACTCGCACTTCTAAACGAGATTCTCGATAGATTCCAGCTGTCGCAAGTCGACGACTATTCCGAACTCAGGGACTTGATTCTTCGAACTTTGTCACTGATCTCGGGTGCAGCGGGCAGCACAACAATTTCAGCAGCTGACTTTGTAGCACTTGGATTTACTGCCGTTTCGACTGGGAATCTCGAACTACTCAAGGAGCGAATTCTTGCGAGCCCTGATTCCGGAAGTGGCGTTGATTCTCTGGCCGAGATCAATGCTTTGATTGTTCTCGCCATGGCGGACGCTAAGAAGGCTGAGTCGATCAAGGTGATAACTGATTACAACGGAAGTAATCAAGCCCCGCTTCTCGCAGATTATTTTGATGGACAGGTCACCTCTGTAACCAGCGCTAACCTTTCGACCCTGAACTCCTTCTTTGCCGACTTGACCATCACCCAGTCCAACACTGTGGAGAAGGTCCAAGCTGTGGTGGACGCGATTCTTGATCTTCAAGCGGCAGCCGACTCGACTACAAACGCTTCCGGGCAGGTCAGCAACCTGGATCTTGTGGCACTTGGCGTGGGAAGCCAGTCCACCGAAGTCCTGAGGCTTATCAATGAGTCTTTGGATGGGAAGAGTTTTGGTGCTGTCGACACAATTGCGGAGGTCGCAGCCCTAGTAGGTGCCGTAAGTAAGTTGGTTACCATCCAGGCCAACTACCCGGCACAGAGTCCAAACCTCGCTCAATTCGAACTGATTGGAATTACCGGAATCACAAGTTCGAACCTTGCTTTTGTGGTTGGGCAGCTGTCGAATTACTCTCCCGGACAGCTCGACACGTTGGTTGAGGCACAGGCTCTCGTTAATGCTGCCATTGCAGAGTACGAGCGCATCGCAGCGTTGACCCTAATCGCTAGTTACACGGGCGCAAACTCAGCACCGACTCGCACTGACTTTGCCACAGCAGGTGCAGTGAACGTCACCGATGGCAACCTCGCTATGGTGAATAGCTTTATCGCGCAACTATCGGTGGATGAATCTAACTCTTTGGCGGAGATCCAAGCCACGGTCAATGCTGTAAACAAGATTAGATCGGGCATCGCACAGAGCCTGCAGTCGCCTGCGTCTTTGACCGAGGGCGACTTCACGGCATTGGATGTGTCAGGTGCTAGCAACCTGAACTTCCGCACCCTATTCAACGACATCGCATCGAACAAGACCACCAGCGACCTCGATACCTTTGCAGAATTCAATGCAATTGCGAAACTCGTCGATGGATTGATGAGCATCGCTGCGACCGGAACCTCATCTGTTGCAATAACAGCTGGCGACTTTAGCCTTATTGGTGTCACTGGAGTGACCTCTGGAAATCTTGCCGATGTGATTAGTAAGTTGAGCCAGAGTTCCGATGACGGAAGTGGAATCAACCTTGTAGTCAAGGTGCAACAACTAGTGACTTCTGCGGCTAATCAAGCCGCCGCAGATGCTGCCCAGGCGATTATTCAGGCATTTGATGGAACCAATACCATCCCAACGGCTGCCGACTACGCCGCCACGGGCGTATACGGGGTTGATGCCTCCAATCTCGATCAGGTGAACCTAATTGTTGCTGACGCTTTGGAAATCGAAACCAATAGCTTCGCCAAGGTGCAAGCGATTGTAGATGCGATTTCAAAGCTCGCTTTGCTGGTGGATGGCACCGCTGGTACCGGAATGGCCCTCACGCTTGCCGACCTAACTGAGTTGGGCGCTAGTGCAGGTGGCTTAGGCGTTGCAGAGCTTGCGCTTCTAAACTCCCTGCTGGATCGCATGTTCCTGACACAGGTTGACAGCCCCGCTGAGCTTCAGGCTGCAATTGACTCCGCGGTCAAAATCATGGTTATTGCATCCGGCGGAAGCTCGACCAGCGCACTGACTGCTCAAGACTTTACAGCGCTGGGCTTTCCTCAAGTTACGGCTGAAAACGTGATCATGATTGCGGTGAGAATTGCAGAATCTGCGGATAACGGTTCTGGTGTTGACACTTACACCGAGCTCAAAGCCATGATCGACATTGTGCTGACTGAAATCGCCGCCGCCAGCAGCCTTCCGCTCATTGTTAACTTCGCAGAGGGCGCTGGCTCATCGCCGCTTCCCGTCGACTACAGCCTTGCAAACGTGCAAGTCGATGATTCCGTGGTTTATATGATCAACGTTTTGCTAGCCATCGAGGGTGGTAAGCGAGTAGACACCCGCACGGAGCTGCAAAACTTCGTGGACGGAATCGCAAATGCACTGACAACCATCACAAATTACGCAGATGGACAAGGCTCAGCCCCAACTCTGGCTAACTACCAAACCCTGGGTATCACTGGCCTGAGCGCGGCGAATCTAGCCAGCATGAACTCCCTTGTCGCAGGTGCGGGAGCCTTGTCTGTAGACACATTGGCAGAAATTCAGAGCCTTGTTGCACAGATCCCAACACCGTCTTCGCCCCAACCTGGTGCTAGTTCAGGTGTTGAACCGGTAGGAAGCACCGACACGAACCCAGTTACATCTTCTAGCCAGGTCGTGATCAGTGAGGTCGTGATCGTGGAGACTCCAACCGGTTTGGTCGTGGGCATAAAGGCAGGTCGCGATGCTAGGTCAGTCCTAATTCGCGCTACAGATTCAAACGGCAAGATTTTCAGTTTCACAACAAGCGCGTCTGCTCTCGAAGCAACCGTGCTTGATTTGGCAAAGGGTAGACAATACAAGATCGAAGTTATTCCATATTCTTCAAATGGAATACAAGGCGAAAGCTATCTCACGTTAGTAAATACCAAGCCAAATAACCCGGTCGCTCTAGATGTCACTCGCCAGTCCAACGGACAAGTCGCGGTGGACTGGGTGGCCCCAAATGGGTTTGTCTCCGGTTATCGAGTCGAGGTTTCCAGAGCTGGGAAGGTTGTTTTTGAGAAGGTTGTTTCAAAAACCGCCATCGAACTTCCAGCCAACCTAACCGCGGGCAAGATCGTCGTCCATTCCCTGGGCGAAGGAGGTGCTGAGAACGCCTCTAGTGCCTTCAGCTTTACTGCTAAAACAACTATCGGTGCGCCAACCGTGAGATTCGCCACGCGAGACTCCAAGACTCTAATCAGTTTCCCAGCTAGGGCCGTTCCT
>NZ_CBCHRQ010000085.1:0-4485 GCF_965064355.1 Aquiluna sp. | reverse complement strand
TGGTTGATAGCCAAAACGCAGGAGCTCTCGCAGGGAGCAGGACACAGCCTTCCGGTGAACTCCGGGAAGTTGTTAGTTGCGTGTAGCCGGTCAATCGCCTCTTTGTTTCTGCCGCGGTGAGTTAGGTCGTTCCACTCCGGAATCAGGTTCCCTAGTGGGCATCCCTGGTGGCAGAACGGAATTCCGCAGTCCATGCAGCGAGATGCCTGACGAACGATGGTTTCACCACTTCGCTCGGCATAAACCTCTTTCCAGTCTTTGATGCGAACTGGGACTGGTCTGCGAGTTGCAGTTTCACGCTCGGTTATCTTGATAAAGCCCTTTGGATCAGCCACCGGTCACCTCCAGAATCTGGGTCCATACCTCTTCGCCGTCAAGGTCAATGCCGTCAGCACTGGCGTTGCGTTGAATCTCCATGACACGCGCGTAGTCGCGAGGCAACACTCTAACGAAGTTGGAAACCTCGACATCAAAGTTTGCAATCAGGGCTTCACCCAGCTGTGAACCGGTCTTGGCTACGTGAGCTACTAAAAGCTCTCGAAGGGCTGAAATGTCATGAGCCTCGAGGTGATCAAGTGAAATCTCTCCCGAAGCCAATGCTTCGCGGTTCACTCGTGCTTCAGAGAGCTTGTAAACGTAAGCCACGCCACCAGACATGCCAGCACCGAGGTTTACTCCCGAACGGCCAAGAATTACCGCAGTGCCACCGGTCATGTATTCCAGAGCGTGATCGCCAACGCCCTCGACAACGGCTTCTGCTCCAGAGTTACGAACTAGGAATCTCTCCCCCACCACTCCGTTTAGGAAAATCTGTCCGCTGGTCGCGCCATATCCAATGACGTTGCCAGCAATCACGTTCTTTTCGGCGATAAATCCAGCACTGGGCTCAGGCTTTACGGCGATAGTTCCACCTGAAAGACCTTTGCCGACGTAGTCATTGCAGTCGCCCTCAACCTCAATGGTTATACCCCGCGGGATAAATGCACCCAGCGACTGTCCCGCTGAACCACGAAGCTTCAGAGTAAGGGTGCCAGGCTCTAGTCCCTGCTCACCCCAGCGCTTGGTTAGCTCGTTTCCGAGCATGGTTCCAATGGCTTGGTTGGTGTTGTTGATGTCAATTTCGTGCACCACTGGCTTGGCATCGCGAAGAGCCGCTTGGCTAAGTTCGATAAGTGGGTAATCGAAGTGTGACTCGAGCTCGTGATCCTGGCTGGTGGTGTTGCGCAGGTTCTGGTTCAGGTCCATGTCTTTGGCCGCAAAGATTGGAGAAAGATCTAGCCCATCCGCCTTGTAGTGAGATACGGCGCGGTTGATATCCAGTAGGTCTACTCGACCGACTGCATCAACCAAGGTTCTAAAGCCGAGGTAAGCAAGGTATTCGCGGACCTCTTGCGCTAAGAACTCAAAGAAGTTAACGACGTGGTCGGCCTGGCCCTTGAAGCGGGCGCGAAGATCTGGGTTCTGAGTCGCAACTCCAACCGGGCAGGTGTCCAGGTGGCAAACGCGCATCAAAATACAGCCTTCAACTACCAGCGGCGCTGTGGCGAAACCAAATTCCTCGGCCCCGAGCAGGGCTGCGATAACTACGTCGCGACCAGTCTTCATTGAGCCATCTACCTGAACCACAATGCGATCGCGCAAACCGTTCAGCAACAGAGTCTGCTGAGCTTCTGCAAGACCGAGTTCCCAAGGGGTTCCGGCGTGCTTGAGCGAGTTCAATGGGCTGGCGCCAGTTCCACCGTCGTGACCAGAAATCAGCACGACATCGGCCTTCGCCTTTGCCACACCGGCAGCCACGGTGCCAACACCGAATTGGCTTACCAACTTGACGTGCACACGTGCCGAACGGTTTGCGCGCTTTAGGTCAAAAATCAGTTGCTTTAGGTCTTCGATTGAGTAGATGTCATGGTGTGGCGGCGGTGAAATCAAACCGACACCTGGGGTTGAGTGACGCAGCTGCGCAATCCAGGGGTAGACCTTGTTCGGAGGAAGCTGACCACCCTCACCAGGCTTGGCACCCTGCGCCATCTTGATCTGAATATCATCGGCGTGGGTGAGATACATAGAAGTGACGCCAAAGCGTCCAGAAGCTACCTGCTTCACGGCGCTGCGCCGATTGCGGTCTAATAGACGATCCACCGACTCGCCACCCTCACCAGTATTGCTCTTTGCGCCAATACGGTTCATCGCGATGGCGAGCACTTCGTGAGCCTCAGGGGATATAGCTCCCATCGACATCGCTCCAGTTGAGAAGCGCTTTACAATCTCGGAAACCGGCTCAACCTCTTCGATTGGGATCGATTCCCTGGCACCCTTGTCAAAAGCGAACAGTCCACGAATAGTCATTAGCCGCTCTGACTGGTCGTCCACAGCGTTGGTGTATTCCTTGAAGACGTCATAGCGCTTTCGCTGGGTGGAGTGCTGCAGCTTGAAGATGGTCTCGGGGTTGAAAAGGTGAGGTGGTCCTTCGCGGCGCCACTTCATTTCGCCACCAACTTCAAGCGGCAGGTGAATTTTGGAGGCACCTTCGATTGGGTACGCTGCGCGGTGGCGCTTCTCAATCTCCTGGTGCAGAATGTCAAGGCCTACGCCGCCAAGCTTGGTGGTGGTGCCGGTGAAATACTTATCTACTAGGTCTTGGCTAAGTCCAATAGCTTCAAAACACTGAGCACCACCGTATGAAGCAACTGTAGAGATACCCATCTTGGACATGATCTTCAGGATGCCTTTACCGAGCGCTTTGACCATGTTTTTGCTGGAACGCTCTGGTGTGATTCCGGTGATCAAACCCTTGACTACTAGGTCTTCTGCGGTCTCAAGTGCTAGGTATGGGTTGATAGCAGATGCGCCGTAACCAATTAAAGTCGCCACGTGGTGCACGTCTCTGGCATCTCCACACTCAACCAGCAACCCAACCTGCAAGCGACTGCCCTTACGAATCAGGTGGTGGTGGACGCTGGAAAGTGCAAGCAGCGAAGGAATAGGCGCGAGCTCACGGTTTGAATCGCGGTCGCTAATGATGATGAAGGTGGTACCTGCCTGGATAGCCTCATCGACTTCGGCCGCCATTTCAGCCAGGCGCTCCTGTAGTGCTTCAGCACCGTCGTCAACACGGTAAAGCGCTGAGATGGTTACTGCCCTACCGATGTTGTTTCCCCTGTCAATGTGCTTGATGCGGGCAATTTCATCGTTGGTAAGGATTGGGAAGTCCATCACCAACTGCTTGGCATGCTCGGGAGTAGCACCCAAAAGGTTTAGCACCGGACCGATAGACGCGGTCATGGAGGTGACTACCTCTTCACGTATCGCATCCAGTGGTGGGTTGGTTACCTGAGCAAACTGTTGGGTGAAGTAGTCAAAGAGCAATCTGGAGTGCTGCGAAATCGCTGCAATCGGTGTGTCGGTTCCCATTGCGCCAATTGGTTCCTGGCCGGATCTGGCCATCGGGGCAATGAACTCCTTGAGGTCTTCCTCGGTGTATCCAAAAACTCGCTGGCGACGATTGACCGAAGCGCTGGAATAGCGAATGTGCTCGCGCTCTGGCAAATCGCGCAGGTTAATCATGTTCTCTTCAAGCCAGGTGCCCCAGGGCTGAGCGGCGGCAACCTCGCTCTTGATCTGCTCATCTTCAATGATCTGACCCGAAGCGGTGTCGATTAGGAACATCTTTCCCGGCTGCAGTCTGCCCTTGCGAACAATCTTCTCCGCGGGAATGTTTGCAACACCAATTTCCGAGGCAAGGATGATGAAGCCATCCTCGGTCACAACGAAGCGACCCGGGCGCAGACCATTGCGGTCCAAAGTTGCGCCAACCAAAGTTCCATCGGTGAAGATAACCGCAGCTGGTCCATCCCAGGGCTCCATGATCATGGAGTGGTACTCGAAGAAGTCTCTGAGCTGAGGTTCAAGGTCGAGCTGCTTTTCCCAAGCCCCCGGAATCATCATCATCATGGCGTGTGGCAGCGAGCGACCAGAAAGAACCAGCAGCTCTAACACCTCGTCAAAGGTGGCTGAGTCTGAAGCTCCTGCGGACACAATCGGTTTTAGCTGCTCGATGTCTCCAAGCTGATCGCTCGCAAGCTGTGATTCGCGAGCTCGCATCCAGTTTGCATTGCCCTTCACGGTGTTTATCTCACCGTTGTGTGCAATGAAGCGGAATGGGTGGGCCAGCGGCCAAGACGGGAATGTGTTGGTCGAGAACCTGGAGTGAACCAGTGCCAATTGCGATTCAAACTCTGGTTCCGAAAGGTCAGGGAAGAACGGTTCCAGCTGCAAAGTGGTGACCATGCCCTTGTAGACAATGGTGCGCATCGAAAGCGATGGGTGGTAGATACCAATCTCATGCTCGCTGCGCTTACGCAAACGGTACAGACGTCGTTCAAGTTCTAGATCCGAAGCCTTGTCAACTGCGGCTACGAAGACCTGCTCAATTAGTGGCATTGCAGCACGCGCTAGGTCACCCAGCACCTCGGGGCGAGTAGGCGG
>NZ_CBCHRQ010000084.1:0-4631 GCF_965064355.1 Aquiluna sp. | reverse complement strand
TCGTTCAAGATGACATCCAGACCTGCAGCCATTACCTCAGCAGAGGCACCGCCACCGATGTCTAGGAAGTTAGCGGGCTTCACGTTGCCGTGACGCTCACCGGCGTAGGCAACTACGTCCAGGGTGCTCATAACCAATCCGGCACCGTTACCGATGATTCCAACTTCGCCATCTAGCTTCACGTAGTTGAGGTCCATCTCCTTGGCCTTAGCCTCGAGAGGATCGAGCTGGTCGCGCTCCATTGCCTCACGCTCGTGACGGAACTCTGCGTTGTCGTCGAAGGTAACCTTGCCGTCCAGGGCAACGATCTCTCCACCGCTGGTTAGAACCAGTGGGTTGACCTCCACCAAAGTGGCGTCTTCTTTTTTGAATACTTCGTAAAGCTTTACGAACACATCGGAAACTGCATCGCTAAGTTCGCTTGGGAACTTAGCGGCGGTTGCAATCTCAACTGCCTTGGCCTTATCGATGCCTTGAACTGCAGATACCGGAATCTTTGCCAGTGCCTCTGGACGCTCAACTGCAAGCTGCTCAATCTCCATGCCACCCTCAACGCTGCAAAGCGCTAGGAAGGTGCGGTTTGATCTGTCAAGCAAGACTGAGAAGTAGAACTCTTTGTCGATAGATGCACCCTGGGCAATCATCACGCGCTTTACAACGTGACCCTTGATGTCTAGGCCCAAAATTGCCTCAGCCTTTTCGCGAGCCTCAGCTGGAGAGTGGGCAACCTTGACACCACCGGCTTTGCCTCGACCACCGGTTTTAACCTGGGCCTTTACAACAACGGTTCCACCGATAGCCTTTGCGGCTGCTTCGGCTTCTTCTGGGGTGTCTGCGATGCGACCTGCGAGAACCGGAACACCGTGTTTCTCGAAAAGATCGCGCGCTTGATATTCAAATAAATCCAAGGGTATTTCCGTTTCTGAAGTAAGCGGGCAACAACGTCAAGTCTAGTGATTCAGGCTGGCTCAAAATCCCTAGAGCTTGGTAATTGGTGCCATTTTGACCAGCAACCGCTTGGTTACTCCAGAGTCGAAGCGCACTTCGGCGGTTTGCTTGGGTGGATTACCCGCAACCGCGATTACTTGACCCTTGCCAAAGGTGTCGTGCTGCACTGAATCCCCGACCGCAAGCTCTAGATCTTTGTTGTCTCTAATCGCGGCCGGTGTATTTACAGCACCCTGCCAACTCGAGCGAACCGGTTGTGTGCCGGCAGAGCGAAGTTCACGACGCTCTGCTCCGACCTGCTCGCAAAGCTCGCTCGGAATATCGCTTAGGAAGCTCGATGGGATAAATGATGCGGTGTTGCCAAAAAGTGTGCGCTGCAGGGCGTGTGAAATGTAGAGCTTTTGTTTGGCTCGGGTCATACCGACATACATCAACCTGCGTTCTTCCTGCAGGCCGCCGGGTTCATCGAAGGATCTAACGTGAGGCAAGGTTCCTTGCTCAAGGCCAATCAGGAAAACCACCTGATACTCCAAGCCCTTGGCAGTGTGCAGGGTCATCAGTGAAATGCTTCCGGACTCATCTTCGATTTCATCGGCTGCTGCTGCAAGTGTCACCTCGGCCAGGTAGTCGGCAAGGGTGCCCTCTGGGTTATTTGCCTGCCAGTCAAAGAGCTGTCCCAATAGCGCATCTAGGTTGTCTACCCTGGCTTCATCCTGCGGATCCCGTGATCCCTCAAGCGATGAGCGATAGCCGCTTCGCTCAAGGACGGACTTCAACACCTCAGCGGGACCTTCAGTTGCGGATAGCGCATCTAGCTCATTGAGAAGTTCGCCAAAACCTTCGACCGTGAGGGTGAGCTTTGGCCCAAGACCGAGCTGGTTTGCAAAGCTAAGAGCCTGCCTAAATGACATGTCGTTGTCTCTAGCAAACTGTGCGATCTTGAGTTCGGTCTTTTCACCGATGCCGCGGGTTGGGATGTTCAAAACTCTTCTGGCAGCCTCGTCATTTCGCGCATTGGAAATCACGGTCAAATACGCCAGAGCGTCTTTGATTTCTCTGCGCTCAAAGAACTTCAAGCCGCCGATGACGGCATATGGAATTAGCTGGCTCTTGAGCTCGGCCTCTAAAGAAGGTGTCAGTGCATTGGTGCGGTAAAGAATTGCAACGTCGCGGTAGTTAGTTCCCTCCGCGTGAAGTTTTTTGATCTGGTCGACCACATAGGCAGCTTCATTACGCTCGTCGAAACCAGTGAAGATTGAAATTAGCTCACCACTGCCCTGGTCGGTCCAGAGGTTCTTCGCTGGACGGTATGGGTTTTGTGAAATGACGGCATTCGCCCCAGACAGAATGTTCTGGGTCGAGCGGTAGTTCTGCTCCAACAGGATGGTCTGCGCTCCGGGGAAGTCGCGCTCAAACTCAGTGATGTTTCTAATGTCCGCGCCGCGGAAGGCGTAGATCGACTGATCCGAGTCACCAACAACGGTTAGCTGGGCTGGCTGCAATACCTCGCCGGTGCGCTCATCAAAGTTTGCGTAGTCATCCGGCAGCGGCCTGGTGAACTCTCGAATTAGTGCATATTGCGCGTGGTTTGTGTCTTGGTACTCGTCCACAAGTAGGTGTCGGAAACGCTTCTGATACCTGGCCCTAACCTCAGGGTGAGCACGAAGTAGACCAACTGTCTCGGAAATCAGGTCATCAAAGTCAAAGGCATTATTGCGAAGCAGTTCTCGCTCATAGCCTTGGAACACCTCGGCCACGATTCGCTCTTTCGGGTTTGAGCGATCAGCATTGCGAGCAAAGTCTTCGGCATCTCTGAGTTCGTTCTTGGCGTTGGAAATAATCGCTGCTGCCTGCTGCGGTTTGATATCCGCATCCTCGGCACCTGCTTCGCGCAGCAATCTCTTGAGAAGCGCTCTGGTGTCACCGGTGTCGTAAACCGTGAAGTTCGAATCATGGCCAAGGCGATCTGCCTCGCGACGAAGAATTTGCAGGCAGGCCGAGTGGAAGGTCTTGATCCACATACCTTCGCTTGATGCACCAATCAGCGCTTCGACGCGCTCGCGCATTTCGGCGGCAGCCTTATTGGTAAAGGTGATTGCCAAAATCTGCGATGGCCAAAGTTCTTTTTGGGCCAAGAAGTGTGCGATGCGGTGGGTTAACACCCTGGTCTTACCACTGCCGGCACCGGCAACGATCAAAAGTGCCCGGCCGCGGTATTCGACAGCCTCGCGCTGCTGCGGATTTAATCCCGTAAGCAGTGCGTCTGGGTCATTTTGTTCGAAGAGGTCTAAAGGCATCTGAGGTAGCTTAGGTCAGCCGACTGACGGTTTGGATCAGCCGGTCTGGCTGGTCGGCAAAGATTCCATCCACACCGCTTAGAACCAGCTTCTCAAACCAGCTCTCAACCTCGCCCTGCGCGGTTTCAACCCGAGCCGTATAGGTAAAGACGGTCAGTCCTAAAGCTATTGCCCGAGCGACAAAATCATTTTCCCAAAGCATCTCTATCGCAACCGAAACACCATCGAACTGTGACGCAATCTCTGCCAAAAGGTCATCTTCCAAGGTTGTCCTCCCAGCCGGCAAGGTTCCCGGTGCGGATAGAAAGACGAAGTCGATTCCGGGGCCGAAGGCGCTCATTGCAGTTTTTAAGATTGAAAATTCGAAGCTCTCAACAGTTAGCCTGATGCCGCGCTCTTGCCAATTTGAAGCAGCTAGTTCTTGTGCGACTGCTGATACCAGGTCTAGGCCTTTGGTCAAGAGTTGTTTGCCGTCTTTGAGTTCGAGAATCAGATGCTTGCCATTAAAGGCCGGATTGGCGAGCAGTTCGTTCAAGGTCGGAACCTCGAACTGTCCGCTGCGCTTTGCAGACTCAATCCTTTGCTCTGGGTATCTTTCCATCACACGCAGCAGCTTTAGCTGCTTCAAGGTCAGCTCATAAACCGAAGTTGGAAGCTCCGGATACGAAGCGACATTTGTGGTTTTGGTTAGCTCTAGATCGTGCAGAATTACCGGCACGGAGTCTTTGGTTAGCACCACATCAAATTCAATGGCGTCTGAACCTAGCTCGAAGCCCAGCTCAAGGGAGGGCATGGTGTTTTCCGGCAGGTAACCGCAGGCACCGCGGTGACCAAAAACACTTACTCCCATTCGATAGTTCCAGGAGGCTTTGAGGTGATGTCCAAAACCACGCGGTTTACATCCGCCACCTCATTGGTAATGCGGTTGGAAATCTTTGCCAGCAGGTCATATGGCAATCTCGACCAGTCCGCCGTCATCGCATCCTCAGATGAAACCGGACGAAGCACAATCGGGTGACCGTAGCTGCGGCCATCGCCTTGCACGCCAACCGATCGAACATCGGCCAAAAGCACAACCGGACACTGCCAAATCTCTAGATCCTTGCCGGCTGCACTTAGTTCCTCGCGAACAATTGCATCTGCCTCACGCAAGAGCTCCAAGCGCTCCTTGGTTACTTCACCGACGATGCGAATGCCGAGACCAGGACCTGGGAATGGCTGGCGCTGGACTATTTCGTGCGGCAAACCAAGCTCGGCACCAATTGCTCGCACCTCGTCCTTAAACAGTGCGCGCAGTGGCTCGACCAGTTCAAACTGCAGGTCTTCTGGAAGACCTCCAACGTTGTGGTGAGACTTGATACCCGCGGTTGCGCCGCCACCGGATTC
>NZ_CBCHRQ010000083.1:0-4670 GCF_965064355.1 Aquiluna sp. | reverse complement strand
TTTCAACACCAACGCGAAACCTGACACCTTCGGCCTCAAGCTGCGCCAGTCTTCGATCAATGTGGTGCTTTTCCATCTTGAAGTCAGGTATTCCGTATCGAAGTAAGCCACCGACTCGATCGTCCTTCTCGAAGACTGCAACTGTGTGGCCGGCTCGAGCTAGTTGCTGGGCGGCCGCTAGTCCAGCGGGTCCTGATCCAACCACAGCAACTGTCTTACCTGTGAGTCGCTCTGGTGCGTGGGCTTGAACCCAACCGTTGTCAAACGCGTCGTCGATTATCGACACTTCGATTTCCTTGATTGTCACAGCCGGCTGGTTGATTGCCAGAACACAGCTAGATTCGCAAGGAGCCGGGCAGAGTCTTCCGGTGAACTCTGGAAAATTATTGGTGGCGTGCAGTCGTTCAATCGCAGCCTTGCCGTCTTTGCGGTGAACCGCATCGTTCCATTCCGGGATTAGGTTTCCAAGCGGGCAGCCCTGATGACAAAATGGCACGCCGCAGTTCATGCAGCGACCGGCCTGCTTTTCGACAACATCAGAGTTTCTTCGCTCATAGACTTCCTTCCAGTCCATGATTCGGACTGGAACGGGCCTGCGCTTGGCCGTTTCGCGCTCTGTTGTGGTTAGAAAGCCTCTTGGATCAGCCAATTGTCGCCTCCAGGATCTCTTGCCATACGGCGTCACCGTCTGGGTCGATGCCTTGAGACTGGGCAGCTTCGCGAATCTGACTCACGCTCGCAAAGTCGGTGGGCATAACAACCGTAAAGTTTGACTTCTCAGCTTCAAAGTCTTCAAGTAGGCGCTTTGCTAGCAATGATCCAGTTTGCTCGACGTGAGCCAGAAGTAGAGCCTTGAGTTCAGCTGCAAGAGTCTCGTCGAGAGCTAGCAGCCTCAAATCATCAATCTTTAGCGCTTCCGGATTGACTTTCTGCTTCGAGAGCTTATAGACGAATGCGTAGCCACCGCTCATTCCAGCGCCTAGGTTTCGACCCGTGCGTCCAAGAATTACAGCGCGCCCGCCTGTCATGTATTCAAGAGCGTGGTCCCCCACGCCTTCGACGACAGCTGTAGCGCCTGAGTTTCGAACTAGGAAGCGCTCCCCCACTATTCCGGACAGGAACATCGAACCGCCGGTTGCACCATAACCAATAACGTTTCCAGCGATGATGTTCTCTTCAGCTGGAAAACTTGATGACTCATCGGGGCGCACAACAATGGTCCCTCCGCTTAGACCCTTACCGACGTAGTCATTCGAGTCTCCAATCAGCATTAGCTTCAGGCCTCTAGGAATGAAAGCCCCAAAAGACTGACCAGCAGAACCACGAAGTGTGACTCTGATAGTTGAATCCGCGAGACCCTCAACTCCGAAGCGCTTGGTTATTTCATGGCCCAACATTGTGCCAACAGCCTGCTCGGTGTTTCTAATCGGAAGATCGACCTCAACTACTTGAGCATCTTCAAGGGCCCGCTCCGACAAAGCAATGATCTTGTGATCGAAGTGCTTATCTAGCTCGTGATTCTGAGTCGTAAACCTTCTCTTAGGAGCGTTAGCTCCCAGTCCTGAACCCTGAAGAATTGGAGTCAGATCTAAACCGTCCGCTTTCCAATGGTGAATTGCCTTGTTGACATCAAGCAAATCAGTTTGGCCAATCGCCTCGTCCATCGAGCGGAATCCGA
The DNA here is from genome assembly GCF_965064355.1 of Aquiluna sp. Classification (NCBI taxonomy): domain Bacteria; kingdom Bacillati; phylum Actinomycetota; class Actinomycetes; order Micrococcales; family Microbacteriaceae; genus Aquiluna; species Aquiluna sp. Next base: position 2,992 of record NZ_CBCHRQ010000083.1, on the reverse strand, counting down.
GGCTAGCAAGAATCTCTCGCACCTCCTGAGCCAGGAATTCAAAGAAGTTGATGACGAACTCGGGCTTGCCGCTAAAGCGGCTTCGAAGAACTGGGTTCTGTGATGCAACCCCAACCGGACAGGTGTCCAAGTGGCAAACTCGCATCAAAATGCATCCAGAGACGACCAATGGAGCGGTAGCAAAGCCGTACTCCTCGGCACCCAGGAGCGCCGCAACAACAACGTCCTTACCTGTTTTCATCTGACCGTCAACCTGAACCGAAACGCGATCACGAAGGCCATTTAGCATAAGGGTCTGCTGAGTTTCAGCAAGTCCAAGCTCCCAGGGTGTTCCTGCGTGCTTTAGTGAATTCAACGGTGATGCTCCAGTTCCACCATCGTGTCCAGAAACTAGGATCACGTCGGCTTTCGCCTTGGCAACTCCAGCAGCAACAGTTCCGATACCGACCTGGCTTACCAGCTTGACGTGTACGCGTGCCGCGGAGTTTGCACGCTTTAGGTCAAAGATAAGTTGCTTCAGGTCTTCAATCGAATAGATGTCGTGATGTGGTGGTGGCGAGATTAGACCAACACCCGGGGTTGAGTATCTAACTTTTGCAATCCACGGGTAGATCTTGTTGGCCGCAAGCTGTCCACCTTCACCAGGCTTAGCACCCTGCGCCATTTTGATCTGAATGTCATCTGCACTGGATAGGTACATGCTGGTCACACCAAAGCGCCCGGAAGCAACCTGTTTAATGGCTGAGCGCCGTTCTGGATCTAAAAGACGTTCAAGGTCTTCGCCGCCCTCACCACTGTTGGACTTGGCTCCAAGTCGGTTCATGGCAATTGCCAAAGTCTCGTGGGCCTCTTGGGAGATCGAGCCGTAGCTCATGGCGCCGGTTGCAAACCGCTTCACTATCTCGGAAACTGGCTCAACCTCATCGATTGGAACAGCCGGGCGCACACCTTCCTTGAACTTGAATAGTCCTCGGAGAGTCATCAGTCGCTCAGCCTGGTCATCGACGGCGTTGGTGTATTGCTTGAAGATGTCGTATCTCTTGGCTCTAGTTGAATGCTGCAGCTTGAACACAGTCTCTGGGTTAAATAGGTGGGGCGGTCCTTCACGTCGCCATTGGTACTCCCCACCGATGTCAAGATTGCGGTGGATGTTGACGGCTCGCTCTACCGGATAGGCGCTTGCGTGCCGCGCAGCAATTTCCTGATGCAGAACGTCAATACCAATTCCACCAAGCTGAGAGATTGTTCCCGTGAAGTACTTCTCTACAACATCGGCGTTCAAGCCGATTGCCTCAAAACACTGCGCACCACTGTAGGAAGAGACGGTCGAGATGCCCATCTTGGACATGATCTTCAATACCCCTTTACCCAGTGACTTGATTAGATTGCTAGAAGCGTCCTCGAAGGATATTCCCTGGATGGCTCCTTCTCGAACCATCAACTCAACAGACTCAAGCGCGAGGTACGGGTTGACCGCAGCCGCTCCGTAGCCTACGAGAGCAGCAACATGGTGCACTTCACGAACGTCTCCAGCTTCAACTACCAGTCCCACCATGGTGCGACGACCAGTGCGAATCAGGTGGTGATGAACTGACGAGGTAAGAAGTAGTGATGGAATCGGAGCCATGTCACGGTTCGAGTTGCGATCAGAAAGAATCAAATAGGTGACACCGTTAGAAATTGCCTCGTCGACTTCCGAGTTGATCTTAGAAAGTCTTTGTTCTAGCGCATCGGCACCATCGGCCACACGGTAAAGACCCTGAACGACAAACGCCTCGCCGCTTCCAGGGATCTCGTCAATGTGCTTGATTTTTGCAAGCTCGTCGTTGCTTAGGGCTGGGAAATCGAGGATCACCTGATGTGCATGTGAGGGTCCAGCCGATAGTAAGTTTCGCTCTGGACCGATACCGGTCGACAGGGAAGTCACTACCTCTTCACGAATTGCGTCCAGCGGAGGGTTCGTGACCTGAGCAAACTGTTGCACGAAGTAGTCAAATAGCAGTCTTGGTCGGTCGCTGATTGCAGCAATTGGAGTATCCGAGCCCATTGAACCAAGTGGTTCAGCCCCGGCCAGCGCCATTGGCTTAAGTAATATCTTGAGCTCTTCCTCGGTGTATCCGAAGGTGCGCTGGCGTCTATTAACAGAAGAAGAAGTGTGAGCGATGTGCTCGCGCTCCGGCAAATCACGCAGGTGGATTCGGTTGTCCCCGAGCCACTTATCCCAGGGCTCCGACGCAGCAATTTCGGCTTTGATTTCATCATCTTCGATGATGCGTCCGGCCACTGTGTCGACCAGGAACATCTTCCCCGGCTGCAGTCTTCCCTTGCGAACAATCTTTGATGGTTCAATGTCTGCAACGCCAATCTCCGATGCAAGAACCACCAAGCCATCCTCAGTGATGATATACCTACCCGGGCGAAGACCATTTCTATCAAGGGTTGCGCCCACCAAAGAACCGTCTGTGAAGATAACTGCGGCTGGACCATCCCATGCTTCCATCAGCATCGAATGATATTCGTAGAAGCTCTTTCTGGCTGGTTCGATGTCAGTGTGCTTTTCCCAGGCTTCAGGAATCATCATCATCATGGCGTGAGGCAAGGATCTACCCGCGAGGTACAAAAGCTCAAGCACCTCGTCAAATGAGGCGCTGTCACTGGCACCCTTAGTAATGATTGGCTTCAAAGATTCGATGTCCCCAAGTAGCTCTGATTTTAGCTGAGCCTCTCGAGCTCTCATCCAGTTGCGATTTCCTCGAACTGTGTTGATTTCTCCATTGTGAGCAATCATTCGGTACGGGTGAGCTAGTGGCCAGGAAGGAAAGGTGTTGGTTGAGAATCTCGAATGAACCAACGCCAGCGAAGAAACCATTGTTCGGTCGCTAAGGTCTGGAAAGAACGGTTCCAGCTGCAAGGTGGTGACCATACCCTTGTAGACGATTGTCTTTGCGGACAACGATGGGTGGTAGAGCCCAATCTCAATTTCACTGCGCTT
>NZ_CBCHRQ010000082.1:0-4766 GCF_965064355.1 Aquiluna sp. | reverse complement strand
ACCAAGCACGGCTACTCAACCACCAACCCATTGAAGCTAACCCTTCACTGGGGTGGCCCAACCAACGAGCGTCGCAAGAACACCGCTGCGCTAATCGTTGCTGCGGCTGCGAAGGCTGGCATTGAAGTAACCAGCAAGCCTTCAGCGGTATGGAGCCAGGAGCTTGGAAACAACAAGTCTGACCTTCAGTTCTTCGCTTGGGCTCAGACCTCGACCGTTTACACCGGAATGCGTAACATCTACGGAAGCACTGGAAGCGAACCACGCGCCCAGAACTACATCGACTGGATCAACCCAACTGTTGACAAGGCTCTTGCCCGTCACAGCGACGAGATCCTTTCGGCAGATGGCGCATTCAAGGTAAACCAGATCTTTGAGAAGGAATACTTCAAGGATGCAGTCGGTCTACCTCTGTTCCAGTGGGCATCGCTAATCGCTGCCAACAAGACCCTGAAGAACGTAAAGCCATCGGCTCTATCTCCTCAGGTTGTCTGGAACTACTGGGAGTGGAAGTACTAATCAGCTGTTGCTGATCTAACCGAATGGCCCCGTGCTTGCACGGGGCCATTTCATTTGCCCAATGGGGTTATACTTTTAGAGTTCATGGAAAGTTAAGGACAGTGCGGTCTTGATTCAATACATCCTTAGGCGCGTCGGCGCCCTATTGCTAGTCCTTTTGGGCTCTACCTTCTTGATCTACAACCTCACGGCGATCTCTGGTGACCCGCTTGAAGACCTTCGTCTTTCGACCGAACCAAATGCTGCGTTCTTGCTAGAGAAGGCAATCCAAGACCTTCAGCTGAACGTTCCTCCTCCGGTTCGTTATTTCAACTGGCTAATTGGCATCCTGGGTCTTGGTGGAGCTGCTCCAACCATGGGATTGACCCTGGAGGGCAGCGAAGTACTTGACATCATCGGTTTGGCGATACCAATCTCTATCCGACTGGTAATAATCGCGACCATTTTGTCAATCGTTATCGGTATCTCAATCGGTATCATCAGCGCACTTCGTCAGTACAGCCGCTTTGACTACTCCATTACCTTCATCGCGTTCTTGTTCTTCTCTCTGCCAATCTTCTGGGTTGCAGTATTGCTAAAACAGTTCGCCGCAATTGAGTTCAACAACTTCCTCTATGACCCGGTTATCTCAACCAACTGGATGCTCGGATTTGCATTTGTTGGGGCCTTCATTTTTGCAGGCATAGTAGGTGGAGGCCGCAAGCGATTCTTGATCACCCTTGCTGCAGCGTTCGCGCTGAACTTCGCCACCTTGTACTACATCTCTGCTACCGGATGGCTAATTACTCCTTCGCTCGGACCGCTTCTAATCACGGTGATGGCATTAGGTATCGCTTTTGGTATTACGCACCTGTCGACAGGTATCGCAAACCGCCGCGTGCTGTTTATCTCTCTTGGCCTAGCAGCACTTACCCCAGTGTTCTACTTTGTGCTCCAGCCAATGTTCAACGAGGCATTTGATGGCTCGATGATGTTGCTTCTGGCTCTTGGAACTATTGCGGTTGGTTACCTAGTTGGCTACCTATTCGGTGGCGATGACCGAGCAGCCGCTGGCCGCACCGGAATGATCGTGGCTTTCCTTAGCGCAGGCTTAATTACGCTGGACCGCTTTATGCAGAGCTGGGACGACTACTACAACAATGAGTGGATCTTTGGTCGCCCGATTGCAACCGTTGGTGACTCGATCCCTGATATCGAAGGTGACTACTGGATGACCGGTGTCGATGCCTTCACTCACTTGCTGCTGCCTACCGCTGCCTTGATGTTGATCTCGGTCGCCGGTTACGTTCGCTACTCAAGAGCTTCGCTATTGGAGGTTTTGAACCAGGACTACATTCGCACCGCGCGTGCGAAGGGTCTGACCGAGCGCACCGTGATCATGCGTCACGCATTCCGCAACTCTTTGATTCCACTAACCACAATCATGGCGTTTGACTTTTCTGGATTGTTGGGTGGCGCGATCATTACCGAGCAGGTCTTTGCCTGGCGCGGTATGGGAACGCTGTTCAATACCGGTTTGGCCAAGTTCGACCTAAACCTCGTTATGTCTGTGGTGCTTATTACCAGCATCTCGGCGCTGGTCTTCAACTTGATTGCAGACCTGGTTTATTCGGCCCTAGACCCAAGAATTCGAGTGACTAAGTAGATGAGCGAAAAAGACATGAATCTAGACAACGAAGCCAAGGGTTCTGAGGACTCTTTTGAGCAGAAGGAAACCGCTGGCCTGTCACAGGGTCAGATCGTTCTTCGACGCTTTGTAAGACACCGCGCAGCGATGATCTCGCTGTTCGTATTGGTGTTCATCATCCTGTTCGTATTCACCGCTGGCGGATTGGCACTGGGTAACACCGCCAATCCAATTCGCATTATGGGTTGGTGGCAGTGGGACTTCACAGACCTACCACCACTTCAGGGCGTTATGGGCGAGCCAACTTTGGACATGATGCCTGAGTTCATCGATGGCACCGGCATGCAAATTGGTCTGCACCCATTTGGTCAGGACTCCATCGGTCAGGACTACTTCTCACTGGTTATCCGAGGTGCTCAGCAGTCCATCACCGTGATGTTCATCATCGGTGCGGTAGCGGCATTCCTTGGAACCGTAATGGGTGCCATCTCTGGATTCTTTGGTAAGTGGATTGACCAGCTAATCATGCGATTTGTTGACCTAATCATCACAATCCCAACCCTGATCATCGGTGCTGTTATCGGTATCCAGATCGGAAACCTGGGTGTGTTTTTCCTAGCGCTGTTCTTGGGTCTAGTTTCATGGACTGGTCTCTCGCGTTTGGTTCGTGGAGAATTCCTAACCTTGCGTGAGCGTGAGTTCGTTGATGCCGCTCGTGTAGCTGGTGCATCCAACCTACGCATCATCTTCAAGCACATCCTGCCAAACGCCATTGGTGTGGTAATCGTTTCGGTGACGCTTTTGATGTCCGGTGCAATCTTGTTGGAGACCGCGTTGTCCTACCTAGGCTTCGGTGTGGTAGCTCCTGATACATCCCTTGGTGCATTGATCTCTGCCAACCAGGACGCGTTCACGGTTTACCCGTGGTTGTTCTGGTGGCCAGGTCTATTCATCGTGACAATCGCGCTTTGCATCAACTTCATCGGTGATGGTCTTCGTGATGCCTTTGACCCACGTCAGAAGCGTCGCATTAGCCGCAAGGACCGCAGTGAAGCACGTGCGTTGAAGAAGAAGTCCTAAAGATGCACAGCAATCAAAACCACAAGTGGAATGGCAACAATGGCGATACCAAGCCAGTTGGGCTTGGTGCTCCAGGTCAAGTCGCCGGTGTTTCCATCCTCGATGGCTTTTCTGATTTGGTAGGCGAAGGATCCCGAAACCGAGCTGGGGAGATCTCCTGGGCGAACCGATTCTCCTTCTCTAAGGCCAAGGAATCTAAAGTCATCGGTAGAGGTGTGGCGATGTCTGTGGCGACCGGGAGCTGGTGCTGCCCAAGCGGAGACCGCTTTGCCGTCACCAATAAGCTTCAGGGCGAATCGAGTGTCAACTTCTTCGATAGCGCCAAAGCCAACTTCGCTTTTGGTCAGGGGATTTGTGATTTCAACCGAGTCGGATTTGATTTCGACCTTGGGGAAGACGTAGTACGCCCAAATCAGTCCCAGCAGGAACAGCACTATTGCGCCTGTTCTCAATCCGTTTTGCTGATCGTACCAAATGGCCTGAACCATGGCCAAAGAAGCCAATACAAGGCTCGCTATAGCAATTATGTAGCTGGAAGTCGGTCGCTTATTCATTCTCAGATTCTTTCACGTCAGGAGGCGAACTATGTCGCAGGGTAACGAGCCAGTTCTAAAGGTAGCTGGATATAACGTTGAGTTTTGGGTTGATGGCGTCTGGTATCCAGCCGCTATCGACATGAACTACGAGGTGGCAGCCGGTGAGGTGCTAGCCATCGTAGGTGAGTCCGGCTCGGGTAAGAGCTCGTCACAGATGGGCCTAATGTCGCTTCTTGCATCTAACGCTCGAGTCACCGGTTCGGTAAAGGTTCGTGGCAACGAGATGGTCGGCGTTCCAATCAACCAGGTGCGTAAGTTCCGTGGTCGCGAAGTTGCATACATCTTCCAAGAGCCGATGACCGCGCTAAACCCGGTCTACACCATTGGTTTCCAGATCGTTGAGGCGCTAAAGAACCACTTCTCAATGTCAAATAAGGAAGCGAAGAAGCGTGCGATTGAGCTGCTAGCGCTGGTTGAGATTCCAAGCCCTGAGAAGAGCTTTGACAAGTACCCTCACCAGCTTTCCGGTGGTCAGCGTCAGCGCGCCATGATTGCTCAGTCACTTTCCTGTGACCCAGGCCTACTAATCGCAGATGAGCCAACCACCGCTTTGGACGTAACCGTGCAGGCTGAGATCTTGGACCTAATGCGTAACCTGAAGGACAAGCTGAACTCAGCTGTTGTCCTTATCACCCACGACATGGGAGTAGTTGCTGACCTCGCAGACCGCATCTTGGTTATGAAGGACGGCTACACCGTTGAGCAGGGGACCTCAGACCAGATCTTCAACAACCCTCAGCACCCATACACCCAGGCACTACTTGCTTCGGTGCCAAAGTTGGGCTCCACCGCAGTGCGTGAGCTACCGATAAAGAGGACCGAGGCTGTTCTCTCACTTCGCGATGTAGAGATCACCTATCCAAAGCGTGGCCGTGTTCCAGCCTTCACCGCAGCTAGCGGAGTTTCCTTCGACATCTACCCGGGTGAAATCCTTGGTCTTGTTG
>NZ_CBCHRQ010000081.1:0-5005 GCF_965064355.1 Aquiluna sp. | reverse complement strand
GCAAGTGCTGGCGCAAGCCAGGTTGCCAAGGGCGCTTACATTCTGCAAGAAGCATCGGGCTCTAAGCCAGAAGTGATTTTGATTGCTACCGGTAGCGAGGTGCAGTTTGCCGTTGAGGCTCGCACCGAGCTCGAGGCACAGGGCATCAGCACCCGAGTGGTATCCGCTCCATGTATCGAGTGGTTCGAAGAGCAATCTGCGGAATACCGCGAGAGCGTTTTGCCATCGTCGGTCAAGGCTCGAGTATCAATCGAAGCTGGCCTGACAATGGGCTGGAGAAAGTACGTCGGCGACGCAGGCGCAAGCATCGGTATCGACCACTACGGTGCATCTGCGGACTACGCGACCCTCTACCGCGAATTTGGAATCACCACCGAGGCAGTCGTTGCTGCTGCAAAGAAATCACGCTAGGAGCCAAGATGACTAACCCACTTGCAACTGCAACCGCCAACGGCGTGTCAATCTGGCTGGATGACCTATCACGTGAGCGAATCGAATCGGGAAACCTAAAGCACCTAATCGATAACTACAGCGTCCGCGGTGTAACAACCAACCCAAGCATTTTTGCCGCTGCCCTAAAGGACCCTTTCTACTCCAAGGCTCTGGCTGAGGAAGCAGCTCTTGGTCACGATGCCCTGCAGGCAATTGTGAACATCACCTCAACTGACGTGGCAGCAGCTTGCGATCTCTTCCGCGGCATTTACGACAGTTCAAATGGCGTTGACGGCAGAGTTTCTATCGAGGTTGAACCGGGACTAGCTTTTGACACCGATGCAACCATTTCCCAGGCACTTGATCTCTACAAACTGGTAAACCGCGAGAACGTGATGATCAAGATTCCTGCGACCAAGGCCGGATTACCCGGCATCACCGCTGTGACTGCGGCTGGAATTAGCGTCAATGTGACCTTGATCTTCTCGGTAGAGCGCTACCACGAAGTTATGGATGCTTACTTCGAGGGGCTTCGCCAGGCAAAGAACAATGGCAAAGACCTAAGCAAAATTCACTCGGTCGCATCATTCTTTGTCTCACGTGTTGACACCGAGGTAGACAAGCGCTTGGTCGCGCTTGGTAAGCCTGAGCTCAAGAGCAAGGCCGCTTTGGCTAATGCTCGCCTGGCATATGCTGCGTTCTTAGAGCGCACCGCAAGTGATGAGTGGAAAGAGTTGGAAGCCAGCGGTGCTCGCTACCAGCGTCCGCTGATGGCATCCACCGGCGTCAAGGACCCGGCCCTTCCAGACACCCTTTATGTCACCGAGTTGATTGCAAAGAACCTGGTCAACACCATGCCGGAAAAGACCATGATGTCAACCTTTGACCACGGAGTTGTGCCACAGGATTCCATCACCTCGCTAATCCCTGCAGCTCATGAGTTCATGGCTGAATTGGCGATTGCTGGCGTAGACATAGTTGCTGTAACCAACCTGCTGGAAGAGGAAGGCGTTGACAAGTTCATCGTCTCCTGGAACGAACTTGTTGAGTCAGTCGCGCAGGCCTTGGAGGCTTCTAAGTGAAGTTAGTCCTCTCTGCTGGCAATCAGGCGGCCCTTGAATCTGAGGTCCAAGACCTAATTGCAGCCTCAGTTGCATCGCGAATCGCTTCGAAAGACGACTCGCTTTGGGGTGCAGCTGCGCAAGCCGAGGCTTCAATTCGATTGGGTTGGATCACCAGTGCTCGTGACTCGCAGGCACTTCTCCCAGAGATTTTTGCCTTGCGCGATGAATTTTCTGCCAAGGGCGTCAACCGCTTTGTACTTTGCGGCATGGGCGGGTCCTCACTGGCCCCTGAGGTAATCACTAAGAACGCAAATGTTGACCTTGTAGTGCTGGACGCAACTGCTCCTGATCAGGTCGCTTCCGCATTGATTCACCTCGAGAGAACTGCAGTTGTGGTGTCGTCTAAGTCTGGTTCGACCGTTGAGACCGACTCGCAGAAGCGTGCCTTTGAAGCTGCATTCAAGGCAGCGGGAATCGACCCTACCGAGCGCATTGTGATTGTTACCGATCCCGGCTCTCCGCTAGATGTAGCAAGTCGTGCGGCCGGTTATCGCGTTTTTAATGCCGACCCGAATGTTGGAGGTCGCTACAGCGCGTTGACTGCGTTTGGTCTTGTGCCTTCTGGGCTTGCCGGAGCCGATGTGACCGAACTTCTAAGCTCTGCAATTTCAGCATCAGCCCTACTCGGTTCCGACTCGAGCGATAACCCGGGTCTGTGGCTAGGTGCGCTGCTGGGCCGCTCAGTAAATGGCTCTGGCCTCAAGGACAAGTTCTTGATTGAGTGCGATGGTCTAAATGGCTTTGGTGACTGGGTTGAGCAGTTGGTCGCAGAATCTTCTGGCAAGGAAGATAAGGGCATCCTTCCGGTTGTCGTGACAGTAGCGGCTCCTGAAATCTCAAACCTGCCAGCCGACACCCTGCTGATTCGCTTTGGCGCTGAAGCGGTCGGCAACACCGACGCAGCTTTTAGCGGGAGCCTTGGCGAGTTGTTTTTGCTTTGGAAGTATGCGACCGTAATCGCCGGATACCTGCAGGGAATCAATCCCTTTGACCAGCCAAATGTCGAAAGCGCAAAGATTGCTGCCAGGGCCCTGCTCGACTCCCCCGCAGCATCGACCGAGGTCGATTTTGTTGACGGCAATGTCGCTGTCAAAAGCTTTGGCTTTGAGCTATCAGGCTCCACTTTGGATTCTGCGGTTGAACAGCTTTTAGATCTCGTGGATGATGCGAGCTACATCTCGGTGCACGCCTATCTGAATCGCATGGCATATCCACAGTTGGAAACCCTCAGGGATGCACTTGCAAAAAGAACTGGACGACCAGTTACCTTTGGTTGGGGCCCAAGGTTCTTGCACTCCACCGGTCAGTACCACAAGGGTGGCCCAAAGCAAGGTGTATTCCTGCAGCTAACCTCAGACTTCCCAAACGATCTCGCGATCGAAGGTCGCCCATTTAGCTTCGGAGGTTTGATTCAGGCCCAGGCTGCCGGCGATGCAAACGTCCTGAAGGACAATGGCCTTCCGGTCCTGACTCTTCGCGTGAGCAATCCCCTGGCGGATCTGGACAGACTAAAGAAGGTAATCGCTTCGTGATCCAAAACCCACTCCGCGATCCCTTCGATCGCCGCATGCACAAGATAGCCGGACCTTCCGGCTTGATAATGTTTGGCGTTACCGGTGATCTTTCGCGCAAGAAGCTCCTACCTGCCATCTATGACCTGGCGAACCGCGGTCTTTTACCACCGGCCTTCTCGCTGGTTGGTTTTGCGCGTCGCGACTGGAGCGAAGAAGACTTCGAACAAACTGTTTATGAAGCAGTAAAGGCAAACGCTAGAACTACATGGTCCGAGGACGTTTGGCAGCAGCTGAGCAAGGGAATTCGTTTTGTCGCTGGTCGTCATGATGATCCTGAGGCGTTCAAGAAACTTCGAGAGACTGTTGATGAGCTTGACCGCGAACGCGGAACCGCTGGAAATCACGCCTTCTACCTCTCAATTCCACCGCGCGATTTCCCATTGGTTGTGAACCAACTTGAGGCAGCCGGACTCACTCAAGCCGCCACCGGACAGTTCCGCAGGGTTGTGATTGAGAAGCCATTTGGATCAAACCTGCAAACTGCTAAAGAACTAAACAGCGTTGTTGAAAGAGTCTTTCCTGAGGATTCGGTCTTCCGAATCGACCACTACCTTGGAAAAGAGACGGTTCAAAACATCCTGGCACTTAGGTTTGCCAACCAAATGTTTGAGCCACTTTGGAACTCGAAATACATCGATCACGTTGAAATCACCATGGCCGAGGACATCGGCATTGGCGGCCGTGCCGGATACTACGACGGCATCGGTGCCGCAAGAGATGTAATTCAGAACCACCTGCTTCAGCTTCTGGCACTAACCGCCATGGAGCGCCCAGAAACTTTTGACGCCGCCGATCTTCGCGCCGCAAAAGAACAGGTGCTGGCTGAGGTTGAGATCCCCTCCGATCTTTCTCAGCACACAGCGCGCGGTCAGTACGCCGGTGGCTGGCAGGGTGGCAGTGAGGTGCTTGGCTTTTTAGGTGAGGAAGGCATCAACCCGGATTCAGTGACCGAGACCTATGCAGCTATGCGTCTTGATATCAATAACCCGCGTTGGAAAGGTGCTCCGTTCTACTTACGTGCTGGCAAGCGACTCGGTAGAAGAGTGACTGAGATTGCTATCGTCTTCAAGCGCGCAGGTCAGCAGCTTTTTGCTCAGAATCAAATGTCGCTACTCGGTGAAAACGCGCTTGTTATTCGCGTCCAGCCTGATGAGGGTGTCACCATGCGCTTTGGCTCCAAGGTTCCAGGTCCTGCTATGCAGGTTCGAGATGTCACGATGGACTTCGGTTACGGTCACGCCTTTACCGAGGACTCCCCGGAAGCCTACGAGCGTCTGATTCTGGATGTTCTTTTGGGTGAACCGCCACTTTTCCCTCGCCAGCGCGAGGTGGAATTGAGCTGGGAAATCCTCGATCCGATTGTTTCTCACTGGGAGGCTTCAGGGCAACCTCAGCAGTATGCCCCTGGCAGCTGGGGGCCAGAGTCCTCAGATTCGATGCTTGAGCGCGATGGCAGAAGCTGGAGGCGTCCATGATCGTCGATATGCCAAACACAACTTCCAGCAAAATTGGCAAGAAGCTTCAGGAACTTAGAGAATCCGGCGGCGTTGTAGCGCTTGGTCGCGTGCTGACGCTGCTGATTGAAACTGATTTCGCACACATCGAAGAGGCGGTGAAGGCTGCAAACAGTGCAAGCCGGCTGCACCCCTCGAGAATCATTTTGCTAGCCGATGACGATGAACCTCAAGGCGCAGCGTCTTATCTTGATGCCGAGATACGAGTTGGTGGTGATGCTGGAGCTTCAGAGGTGGTAATCCTAAAAGCCCATGGTGCGGCCGCTAGCAACCCTGAATCCTTGGTTATGGGACTCCTGCTCCCAGATGCGCCGGTTGTGGCCTGGTGGCCATCCTCATGCGATCCAAACCCATCGCAGAG
>NZ_CBCHRQ010000080.1:0-5078 GCF_965064355.1 Aquiluna sp. | reverse complement strand
TCACCAACTAGCTCACCGGTAAGCACATCTCCGTCATGGGCAACGATGGTCCCGAGCGCACCGGTAGCGCCAAGGTCATCAGCAATCTTCTGCACTAGATCAACCGGTGCTGCCGAGATAAGCCAAACCTCACGGCCTTTTGCGAGGTGATCCTTTAGGGCAAATACGGCCTCTGGCCAGAGTCTTGGCTTGATCTCGGATTCATAAACCGTGTCGATCAACTCGCGCAATTCGGCGATTGGGTGACCCTTGGTGAGCTGCAGTGCGCGGTCTTTGAAACCTGCCATCTTGGAGTTCTTCTCGCCGCGACGGATGAACATAACCTGCTCAAACATAAAGCGCCAGATGTCGCGGCGCTTGATAGTGCCGCCGGCGAAGGCAACCTTGCCAAAGAGGATTGAGGTTGAGCCACGAACCAGGGTGTTGTCGACGTCAAAGAACGCAGCCTCGATCTTGGGCTTTATTTCCTGGGGCTCTAGCACCGGCTTAGTCTAATCAGCTAAGGCACACACTTAGGCTTGTGACGTGCCAGAACAAATTCACCTCACCTTGGTTGTGCGCCAGGGTTGCCACCTCTGCGAGGTCGCTGAGAATGACCTGGCTAGGGTTTTGGGCAGATTCAGTGTAGAACATCCAGACACTGGCTTCGGTGTGGAGCTGGTAGAGCTTGACTCCAGGCCAGAGTTTGAGAAATACACCGACGAGATTCCGGTGCTGCTGATCAACAACAAACAGGTAGCATTCTGGAGAATTGACGAAGACCGAGTATTTGAACAGCTGAGGAAACTGGCATGAGAAAAGTTGTTTTCTGGATCCTAAAGAACTTCTGGTTCCCGATCCTGGTTGCGATCATTGGGTCACTGGCCAAAAAGCACCCATGGGCTGCCAAGGTTCACACCACCTTGAAGAAAGTGCAGTAGAGCGGTTCACTTAGAAAAATGAATCTTGAGCAATTAGGACTCTTGGGAATCTTTCTTGCAGGGGCTACACCCTGGCTTGAAGCGATTGCCGTTGTGCCGGCTGGGATCATCTTTGGTCTAGATACGGTGCTTACGGTGATTGCCGCGGCAACCGGCAATGCCATAACGATCTTCTTGTTCGCCTATGCAGGTTCAAGCATTCGCAGCTGGATCATTCGCCGTCGTGAAGCAAAGGGCAAGTCGGGCGAGTCACCTAAGTTCCAAAAGGCTGTTGCGGCATTTGATAAGTACGGAATCTACGGCATGGCTGCGCTGGGGCCGGTTCTCATCGGCACTCAGTTTGCGGCAGCAGCCTCCGTTGCAGCCGGCGTCAAACCCCTCAAGGTATCACTCTTGATTACCGCCAGTATGGTGCTGTGGGGAACGGGCATAGCTTTGCTGATGGTCTATTCAGGCCTGAACCTGGAGAACCTGCAGAGCTAAATGCTTATGGCTGAAGTCGGTTAGGACCACGGAACAGGAAGCTAGCCTCACGGATGTTTGGTAGGTCCAACATCAACATGACAACGCGAGTTAGCCCCATGCCGAATCCACCGTGGGTAGGAGCTCCGTAGCGGAAGAAGTCCAGGTAGAAGTTCAAGCCTTCTAGCTCAAGACCCTTGTCCAAAACCTGCTTCTCCAAGATGTCGATGCGGTGTTCACGCTGAGCACCGGTGGTGATCTCAGTGCCCTTCCAGATCAAGTCGTAGCTGTTGGTTAGCTGATCGTTGTCCGCGTGACGCATGTGGTAGAACGGGCGGATGTTCTTTGGGTAGTCGGTTAGGAACACAAATTCGTGACCGTAGGTCTCCATCACGTGCTGGTGGATCTGGCGCTCACCCTCTGGGTCTAAATCGCCATCCATGCGAGGCACCTTGTAGCCGCGAGCCTCAACAATCTTGTGAGCCTCGGCAAGTGGGATACGTGGGAATGGGGTGGCAGGAATCTGAATGTCGATTCCGTATAGCCTCTGAATCTCTTCGCCGTACTTTGCCTTCACAGCGGTGATGGCGCGCACCAGCAGCTGCTCCTGGAACTGCATGATGTCTTCGTGAGACTCGATCCAGCTCATCTCCATGTCAACTGAGACGAACTCGGTTGCGTGACGAGAGGTGAAAGACGGGTCGGCACGGAATACCGGTCCAATCTCAAACACCTTGCCAAGACCTGCGCTCATCGCCATCTGCTTGTAGAACTGAGGAGACTGAGCCAGGTAGGCGTGAGTCTCAAAGTACTCAAGCTTGAATAGCTCGGCGTGAGACTCAGAAGGTGAAGCCATTAGCTTCGGGGAGTGAATCTCAATGAAGTCGTTCTCCAACCAAACCTCGCGCCAGGTCTTCTCAATCTCGGTCTGCACGCGCATCATTAGGTTGATTTCTGGACGACGCATGTCAATAAAGCGCCAGTCCAGTCTCTTGTCGATCGAGGTGTCATCGGCAATTGGGCTGTCTGGGTTTGCCAGGGAAACAATCTTCATGCCGGTGAGCAAAATCTCAATGCCGCCAAGCTTTACGCGCTCGTCGTGCTTTAGGTTTCCAGTGATCTCAACGAAGGAGCCATTGGAGAGGCTAGAGACCTGGACAGCTAGGGCATCCTCGTCGGCTGGACGAGGGTAAGTGACCTGGACGCTGCCGGATTCATCGCGAATGATGATGAACTGAATTCGCTTTTGATCGCGCAGGGTTTCCACCCAACCACCAATGGTTACAGGGCCATCTGCTTGGGCTGCAAGCGATGCGATGGTGTGGCGATTAAGCATGTGAATACCTCGATGGGGGTAGGCGTCTAGTTACGTATTGACAAGTTTAGCGAAGGTAGAATTCTAGGTATGCCTGCCAACCGTCTTCACTTCGTTCGCCACGGGGAAGTATTCAACCCCAAAGGCGTACTTTATGAGCGAATCCCGGGCTTCCAGCTAAGTGATTTGGGTCACCAAATGGCAGAAGCTGCTGCCAAGCAGCTGGCATCGGAGAACCGCGAAATCGTAAGGCTTTTGGCTTCGCCACTGCAGCGCACTCAAGAGTCTGCAGCGCCAGTTTCCAAAGAATTTGGTCTTGAGATTGAGCAAGAGCACAGGGTTATCGAACCCTGGAACAAATTTGCTGGCCACAAAATGGGTGGCCGCGCGGTATTGAAGAAACCATCGCTTGCGCTGCACCTATACAACCCGCAGAGGCCCAGCTGGGGTGAGCCCTATAAAGAGATTGCCGCTCGCATGACAGATGCTGCAATGGATGCCTGGAACAGTGTTGATTCAGGGGATGTGGTTTTGGTTTCTCATCAACTTCCCATCTGGATGCTTTATCGTTCCAGCCAAGGTCTAGCGCTGCCGCACGATCCTAGAAACCGCAGGTGTTCGCTTTCGTCGATCACTTCGTTCGAGGTGGTGGCTGGCAAGTTGGTGGAAGTTGACTACCGCGAGCCTGGTTTAGAACTAGCAGCAAGACTGAGCGAATCAGCGAAGGATGGAGGTGCGGTGTGAAGAAAGAAACTCAAAGAGCGGTTGCCATCGCACTAGTCATCTTTATTGTCGGCTCGATTGCACTGAGCCTCGCCGGCTGCACCCAAGACCCGCTAGCTGATCAGTTTCGCTCTGGGGACTCTAAGAACTACATCGCAGGCGATGGCACCGTCACCGAGTTCGACTCGGCTCAAAGACCAACCTTTCTGCCCTTTACCGGTGAGACCGAATCTGGACAGATGCTTGATTCCAAGGCCCTAGAGGGTCAGGTCGTGGTCATGAACTGGTGGTACTCAGCATGTGCTCCTTGCCGAGCGGAAGCTCCGGATCTGCAAGCGCTATACGAAGAGTTCCAGGGCCAAGGCGTGCAGTTTGTTGGTGTGAATGTTCGCGATACCTCAGAGACTGCTTTGGCTTTTGATCGCAAGTTTGACATCGGCTTTCCCTCAATCATTGACGCGCAATCCGGCGCTGTTTCCCTGGCTTTTCAGGGAGTTGTAAGCCCTCAGGCAGTGCCAACAACTTTGGTGATCGACAAGCAGGGCAAGGTTGCCTCCAGGATTCTGGGTCGAATCGATCCATCGATTCTCAAGACACTGATTGAGACCGTGGTAGCCGAGTGAATCCAGCAGATGTAATCCTCAACGGATCACTTTTGGCAGCTATGCCAATTGCGCTGCTGGCTGGTTTAGTTACCTTCCTATCGCCTTGCGTCTTGCCACTGGTCCCTGGTTACCTCGGATACGTTTCGGGTGCCGCACAAAGTAAGACCAAGTTGGTTTTAGGTGCTGTGCTATTTGTACTTGGATTCACGGTGGTTTTCGTATCGCTCGGAGTGCTTGCGGGTTCGGCGGGACTGCTATTTTTTGCCAACAGTTTTTGGGTGCAGTTTGTCTTGGGTTTGTTGGTTGTGGTTTTTGGTTTTGCCATGATCGGGCAGTTTGATTTTCTGCAGCGCAGCATAAGGATTCCATTTAGTCCAAAGGTTGGGCTTGCTGGAGCTCCACTGTTGGGTGTGGTTTTTGCCGTGGGATGGACACCTTGCATTGGCCCTACCCTGGCTGCGGTTTTGACTCTTGCTTCAACCACCGGTGATCCGGTTCGAGGTGGCATTCTTGCGACCGTCTACTCGCTAGGTATCGGTATCCCATTTGTTTTGATTGCCCTTGGAATGAACTGGGCAGTATCGAGCGTGGCATTTGTGAAAAAGCACCTAAGAGCCTTCAACCTCTTTGGTGGCGGACTCTTGATTTTGATTGGGTTGCTATTGATGACCGGCCTTTGGGGCCAATTCCTGACTTGGATGCAGGGGGTGCAAAGTGGCTTCGAACTTATTCTCTAGTTTGATCTTTTGGCCTCGTTGGTTCTGGCGTCAGCTCACCTCGATGCGCACGGCACTATTCCTTTTGTTGTTGCTCGCCATTGCCGCAGTGCCAGGTTCGGTTTACCCGCAGCGCTCGGCTGACCCAAATGGTGTTCGTATCTTCTTTGACAACAACCCAGACGTCGCCGAGGTTATGGATGACTTCCAACTCTTCGATGTCTACACATCGATCTGGTTCTCCTCGATTTACATCCTTTTGTTTGTGTCACTAGTTGGCTGCGTGGTGCCAAGAACCAAGGTGCACTTTGAGGCACTGAGGGCCCAGCCAGTTCAA
>NZ_CBCHRQ010000079.1:0-5279 GCF_965064355.1 Aquiluna sp. | reverse complement strand
GCAACGCCAGAATTACCGCCTTGCAACAGGGCGTGAATCTTGGCCAGACTTCCAGAGCGGTCAATGTTTGCAACCGATTCAGATAACTGAGCAAGGTCTTGCTGCAGCATTGAAAGTAGCGGTGAAATCGAATCGGAGTTCTGGGAGATTATCTGCACCCAAAGCTCTGGGTCACTGGCGGCGATTCTGGAGGTGTCCCTAAGGCCCTGCCCTGAAAGCCCAAGCTGGTCTGGGGTGCCAAGGTTTAGCCTGTTTGCCAATAGCGAAGCCACCAGTTGTGGCAGGTGAGAAACCATAGCTACTGCCTCATCATGCTCAGTTGCAGTTAGTTCAACCGGCAACGCGCCTAGGCGCAAAGCCACATCCCGGATTAGCTCGATAGCTTCTGGCGATGAGTCTTTTGACGGGGTGATGATCCAGGGTCTGGCAAAAAACAAATCCGCGCGAGCAGCTGAGGGACCGCCCTTTTCTCGACCAGCCATTGGGTGTGAGCCAATGTAGCGGTGAGCGTGATCAGGGAGTGCAAGCGCCACATCCTGCGCAACCTTGCTCTTGACCGAAGCAACGTCGGTAACAATGGCCGCCGGGTGCTTTTGGAGCTGCTCAATAACGACATCCGCGGTCATATCCGGTGGTACACAAACGATTACTAGATCTGGCTCTGGGCCAGATTCGACTCCGGCACCATACTCAATCGCTAGTCGCAAATTTGCTTTGGACTGATCTTCCAGTGTGGCAATGACTGATTGCCTTGCCAACGCCAAGCCAAGGCTGGTGCCTAACAGGCCAGCCCCAACAATTTTGATTTCTGGGTTTTTCACTGGGCTAGATCAGCCCTAAGTGCAGTTGCGCCGCGCAAATAAACATGCTTGATCTCGGAGCGGGAAAGTTTGGTCTCTATGTGCATCATCAGGCGAATGACTCGAGGCATAGAGCCTGCGACAGCCATTTCTACCGAGCACATAAGTGGCACATCGCCTAAACCGAGCTCTCTGGCTGCGAGCGCCGGAAACTCACTCACGAGGTCAGGAGTTGCGGTAAACCAGATTGAGATCAGGTCTGCAAGATCGAGGTTGTTCTCGTGTAGCACCTTGGTTACCAGTTCAGCGGTGCCCTTGAGTAGCTCAGAACGCTCGTCCTGACTGATCTGGATGGCTCCCCTAATTGCGCGAACGGCCATTAGCGCCTCTTTCTAGGTACTTCTTTCCCGGTGGCAGCTTCCATAAGCATGCTCACCTCAAGTTTACTCAACTCACGGAACTGACCGGGCTTGAGATTACCTAAGCGCATTGGCCCAAAGCTCTTTCTGGTGAGATCCAATACCGGGAAGCCAACCGCTTCCATCATGCGGCGAACCACTCGGTTCTTACCGGAGTGCAAAACTAACTCGATCAACGAGGTCTGCTCGTTCTGGTCTATCACCCTTGCGCTGTCCGCTTGAGCGAGCCCATCCTCCAGCTTCACGCCATCCTTGAGCTTCTGCATCTCAACTCTGGTGATCTTGCCTCTTACCTTGGCGACATAGAGCTTCTGCACGCCAAACGATGGGTGCGCTAGCTCATTAGCAAGCTCGCCGTCATTGGTCATCAGGATTAGCCCCGTGGTCTCGGCATCTAGGCGACCGATGTTGAACACTCGATCAAAGCCAATAAAGTAATCCGCCAAACAGGGTCTGCCGTTTTCGTCCGCCATGGTCGAGACCACACCCTTAGGCTTGTGAAAGGCTAGGTAAATGCGCTCTGGGTCTAACTGCCAGGGCCTGCCGTCAACCATTACCTGGTCAGCCTCAGGGAAAATTCGAGTACCGAGCTCTTTTACGACCTTGCCGTTTACCTTGATGCGACCCTTGACGATCATTTCCTCAACGGCTCGGCGAGATGCCACTCCCGCTGCAGCCAGTACTTTTTGTAGGCGTACGCCTTCGTTCTCAGTCAATGTCATCCTGTCCCGGCAAATACGGGCTGATGGCCGGTAGTTCCTCGATTGAATTAATACCCAAAACCTCAAGCAGCATCTCGGTTGATCCGAACATGGCGGCTCCGGTCTCGGCATCGGTGTATAGCTCAGTAATCAAACCTCTTGAAAGCAAGGTTCGAACCACCGAGTCAACGTTTACGCCACGAATTGAAGAAACCTGCCCGCGCGAAATCGGCTGCCTATAGGCAATTACCGCCAAGGTCTCAAGCGCAGCTTGAGATAGCTTGGCTGGGTTCTCATTGGCAACCAAAAGCTTTACCGCCCAGTCGTGCTGGGGCCTTACGTAAAGCCGCCAGCCGCCGCCAACCTCGCGCAGTTCAAAACCGCGACCCAGGCCATCGTTAGCACTTTGGTACTCCTCGACCAAGCCCTCAAGCTCGTTCTTCACCTGAGCAATTGGCACTTCAAGTGCTCCGGCGAGGGTTGCAAGATTTAGCGGAGTCTCGGCAACAGTCAGGATCGCCTCAAGGGCTGCGCGTAAGGCGAAGTCAGTCGCCATAGTCCGCCCCTAACATTCCAAGTGAATCCATTGCAAAAGTCTTATCCTCCCAGACCACGGTGAAATCCGCGAATGGATCGCTCTGGTGGAAACTTGCCGCACCAACCCTGTAGAGCTCCAAAATGCCCAAAAATCTCGCGACAAGTTCTGCCCGGTCGGCGCAATCGGAAATCAATTCACGGAAGGTCAAACTTCCAGCCTTGCGCAATCGCTCCAACATGATTCTTGACTGCTCGCGAATCGAGACCTTCGATGCGTGCAGGTGGGTCAGCCCAACTCCTGGAATCTCGCGCGGAGCAAATGCCAACTGCGCTATTTGGCCAAACTCCGCAAGCGAAGTCCCCCACTGCAGCTGCGGGCGGGCATTGCGGAATCTCTCCTCAAGCCTTACCTCGCGTGGAATGCGGGTTGATTCAATCTCCAGGGAGGTGCCAAACCAGCTGGCAATCTCCTTGAAGGCGCGATACTGCAGGAGCTTGGCAAACAAGATGTCTCGCGCCTCTAGCAGTGCAATGTCTTCAGCATCCACAACTTCACCCTGTGGCAATAGCGATGCGATCTTGAGATCAAGCAGGGTTGCCGCCACAACTAAGAATTCCGAAGCACTTTCGATACCGGCTTGTTCGTCGAGCTTCTTTACAAACTGAATGAAGTCGTCGGTGACCTTAGCCAATGAGACGGTTGTGATGTCCAGCTCGTGCTTGCCGATAAGTCGAAGCAAAAGGTCAAATGGACCTTCAAAGTTTTCTAGCTGTAGCTGAAAATCAATCTCTGACTCAAGCTGAACAGCCACGGCTCACCAGCTCCCTGGCAACCCGGCGGTAGTCCTCGGCGGCATCAGAGCTAGGTGCGAAATCGGTAATTGGCTTTCTGGCGACGGTTGCGTCAGGGAACTTAACTGTTCTTCCAATTGCGGTGTGGAAGACCTGGCCAGCGAAAGCCTCCTGCAGACGCTCCAAAACCTCACGTGAGTGCAAGGTCCTGAAATCGTGCATGGTTGGAATCAAGCCATCAAGTTTCAGGGTCGGATTTGTCCTTGCCTTTACCTTCTCGATGGTCTGGACCAAAAGCGCAACTCCACGAAGCGCGAAGAACTCGGTTGCCATTGGAATCAAGACCCCGTGGGCTGCGGTCAGGGCGTTTACGGTCAAAAGGCCGAGCGATGGTTGGCAGTCAATGAAGATTACGTCGTATTCGTCCTTGACCTTGTTCAAAATTCCATCGAGAACACGCTCGCGACCCATTTCGGTCACTAGGTTCATCTCGGCAGCCGATAGGTCAATGTTGGCTGGAATGACATCCAGGTTGGGAATCGAAGTTTTCTGAATGGCATCGTGTGGATCCATGGTGACATTCATCATCAGGTCGTAGATGGTTGGGGCGTCCTGGTAATCGGCATCCAGGTTCACCGAAAGTGCACCCTGAGGGTCAAAGTCGACAACCAAAATCTTGCGACCGTAGTCAGCTAGCGATGCGGCTAGATTGATGGTGGTCGTGGTTTTACCAACGCCGCCTTTTTGATTGCACATTGCAATAATGCGTGCCGGACCGTGCTCTTTGAGCTTGGCCGGAACTGGGAATTCCTTCTTAGAGAGATTCACCGGTGCCTCCAACTTTTTCTCCCATTAGCCTACCGCCGCGCGCGGGGGTGTGAAGACGCATAAACCTCTCGCAATGTATCAATTGTGACCAAGGTGTAAATCTGGGTTGTGGCCACCGATGCGTGCCCCAAGAGCTCCTGAACCACCCTGACGTCCGCTCCACCCTCAATCAAGTGCGTGGCAAAGGAGTGCCTGAGTGAATGCGGTGAGACAGACAAACCACAACCCACACCCGCTGACTGGATAACCTCCCAAATGCTCTGGCGAGAAAGTCTGGAGCCGCGCTGGTTTAAAAACAGTGCTGGGCCACCAGCTTTGGCGCTAAGCAGCGGTCTGGAGCGAATCAAATAGGCATCTATTGCACGCTGCGCGAAGGATCCAACCGGAACCAAGCGCTCCTTTGAGCCCTTGCCTCGAATCCTCACCCAGCCGCCCTGCACCATTTCATCAAGATCTAACTGTGCAACTTCGCTCACGCGGCAACCCGAGGAATACATCAGCTCCAAAATTGCGCGGTTTCTAAGTCTTAGGACATCTGCGGTTTCATCGTCGGGTTCAGGCCCGGCTGCCGAAAGTAGCGCCATTACCTGCGACTGAGTGAGGGCCTTCGGCAAGCGCTTCGGAAGCTTGGGGCTTTTCACCTGCTGGCTTGGGTCATCGGTGCGCAGGTTTTCCAGCAGCAAATACTTTTGGTAGCCACGGACGGCAGCCAAGATTCTCGCCGAGGATGCTGCCCTCAGGTTTTGAGAATTTAGCCACAGCAAGAAATCCGAAAGCTCAGACCTGGTGATCTTCAGCTCTGAAAAACTGTTCTGATCCAAATATTCGCGGTATTTAGCTAGGTCGGCCTTATACGCACTCAGGGTGTTCTTACTCAGACCCCGCTCAATCACGAGGTGCCGCAGGTAGGCATCCAGCGGCGATGTCATTTAGGACTCGTCAAATAGCTTTTGCTGCTTTTGACGCTCAAGTGCAGCTTTTACCAAACCGTGGAACATTGGGTTTGGCTTAGTAGGACGAGACTTGAACTCAGGGTGAGCCTGGGTGGAGACGTAGTAAGGGTGAACATCTCTTGGAAGCTCCACATATTCAACTAGCTGACCGTCTGCGCTGGTTCCCGAGAACACCAATCCAGCCGCAGCAATTTGTTCGCGGTAGTGGTTATTTACCTCGTAGCGGTGACGGTGGCGTTCGCTGGCGGT
>NZ_CBCHRQ010000078.1:0-5393 GCF_965064355.1 Aquiluna sp. | reverse complement strand
GCACTCACCAGGACAGCCTGGGTTGCATCGGACAGAGTGATCTTGGTCACCGAGCCTTCGCTCTACTCTGTTATCGCAGCTGACCGCGCGCGAAAAGCAATCGCCGAGATTAGCGCCAAGCTAACCCCAAGACTTCAGTTGCTGGGAGTGGTCGTAAACCGACTTCGTCCTCAGTCCAACGAGCACGAATACCGAATCAAGGAACTGCGCGAGATGTTTGGGGAGCAGCTACTTATGCCTTTTTTCGAGGAGCGCGCCGCAATTCAGCAGTCCACCGGAGCCGCGCGTCCAATTCACGCCTGGCCGGCCGAGGGTGCGGCAGAGATTGCAAAAGCTTTTGACTGGCTATTGGCAGGCGCGGTGTCTGACATTGACCACGGCACCGAACGACGTGATCGAGTTGGCGTTGTGGGACGTGCCACCAGGGGCAGAGCTAACCCGATTACTGAATTTATGCCTAGTGAAGAAGCCCCGCAGTCAAGGGCAGAAGCCAAAAAGAAGCGTTGGTTTAGACGCTAAGAAATCTTGCGAGCTCTACGAGCTGCTAGTTCATCTTGAATGTTGGCTTCTTCAGCCGCAAAGTCAACCAAGGTTGCCTCCACTTCGCGAAGCACGCGTCCAACTGCAATTCCAAATACGCCCTGACCCTGACCAAGCAAGTCGATTACTTCATCCTGTGAGGTGCAGAGATAGACCCTTGCGCCGTCAGACATCAGTGTGGTGTTGCTCAAATCGCTCATGCCAGCAGCACGAAGTTGTTCAACAGCAAAACGAATCTGCTGTAGCGACACTCCGGTGTCGAGTAAGCGCTTTACCAGCTTTAGAACCAAGATGTCGCGGAAAGCGTAGAGACGCTGAGATCCAGAACCGGTTGCGGTCTGGATGGATGGGATTACCAAACCGGTGCGGTCCCAATAGTCAAGCTGGCGGTAAGAGATACCCGCTGCTGCGGCTGCAGACGCACCACGGTAACCGATGTCCTGCGATGGCAGTCCGTCGGTGAACAGCATTGGGGACTGAATCTCCACTTTGCCTTCTCCCTGTGGTCAAGTTCCGTTAAGTCTGCCTTCAACCTGAGGTTTATGGTTTATCCACAGCTCGGCGTGTCGAAACCTAGTTCTCGATGGAGTCGATTGCCTCGGAAATTAGGTGGGAACGAATAGCGCCAAAGCGCTCTGCAATCTCGCGGGCAATGTGACCAGCCCTGGCAGCGGATTCTGGGGCTTTCTTTCTCAAAACCGGCTCTGTGACTCCGGTGATGATTCCCACCTCACGCTCGGCAGCAGACTTTAGGCCTCTTAGGTGCCTCGGCTGAATTCCAAATTGCTCAAGGCCAACAAGTGCAAAAGCAATTTCAACCTCGTGGGAAGAGTGCGGTTGAGCACCAAATAGTCCAAGTTCGGCACCCTCGCGGAAAGCAAGGTCGCCTAAGCCGGTCTCTGCCTTGAGCTGTGCGGTGGAGAATCGCTGGCCCTTGCGCAAAGATCCTGGGTTGGTTGGAGGAAGAAGTGGTTGACGTCCTGCGTCGATTTCATCTAGGTAGTCGCGGATGACCTTTAGCGGCAGGTACTGGTCGCGCTGCAGGGTCAAAATGATGCGAATTCGCTCAATCTGCGACTCTGAATACTTGCGATATCCCGAGTCGGTGCGATCTGGAGTAATCAGCCCCTGGTCCTCTAGAAAGCGCAGTTTGGACGGGCTTAGGTCAGAGAACTCAGGCTTGAGTACCCCAAGCACCTGACCGATTGTGTAGAGCTTGAGGTGGTCTTGGATTTTCCTTACGGCGTTATCCATTACTACCTGTCCTTATCCGAAGCAAAAAAGGTCATCCGGAACTTGCCAATTTGGACTTCGTCACCGTGGCTCAAATCCGCAGAGTCAACCCTTGAACCAACAGCATAGGTTCCATTCATAGAGCCCAAATCCGTAACGCTGAATCTGTTACCAGATCGTATAAATTCAGCGTGCTTACGAGAGACGGTTACGTCATCTAAAAAGATGTCAGCATCAGGGTGACGACCTGCGACGGTTAAGTCCTGGTCCAGAAGGAATCTCGAACCAACGCCAGCACCACGTCTAACAATTAGAAGGGCAGAGCCTGCAGGTAGAGCAGAGACAGCGGATAGCTCTTCTGGGGAAAGAGAGTCTGAGTCCTGTGGAACTAGGTCTTCTGCAAAGCGAGCAGTTTCATCGCTTGAATGAAAATCCTTGACCACGGTGTCCTCCCCTTGAACCATAATGCTAGGGGATTTATGGCTTGCTAGAAACCAAATCTTTAACTTGCTTGACGTAAATAAAACCTGCCAACCAATACAGCCCAACTCCCCAGATAGCAAAGCCCCAGGAAAGCGGCAGGATTATGAATTCGGCTGCTGGCCAAAGGTCGGATAACAGCATCAATGGAAGTGCGTAAAGCAGTGCAAAGGTTCCTGCTTTTCCGAGGAAGTTGACCGGCAGTGGTCCATAGCCGTGGGTAGCCAAAACCGGGTAGACAATCAACAACATGACATCCCTGGCAATCACTGCAATTGCCAGCCACAGCGGAACATTGCCATTGATGACCAGTCCAATGAGGCTTGCAAAAATGTAAAGCCGATCGGCTGCCGGGTCCAAAACTCTACCCAGCTCAGTTACCTGGTTGAAGCGCCTGGCTATTTGGCCATCAAGCCAGTCCGATGCTCCGGCAAAAGCTAGGACACCAAAAGCCCAAAACGTGTGGTCATTTAGAAGTAGCCAGAGAAATACCGGAACCAAGACAAGGCGCAAAATACTTAGCATGTTTGGAATGCTGCGCAACTCTTGCCGAAGGCTCATGAGCCAG
Source organism: Aquiluna sp. (assembly GCF_965064355.1). NCBI lineage: Bacteria > Bacillati > Actinomycetota > Actinomycetes > Micrococcales > Microbacteriaceae > Aquiluna > Aquiluna sp. The sequence continues at coordinate 2,572 of NZ_CBCHRQ010000078.1, read as the reverse complement.
ATTCTAATGGGGAGGGGTTGTAAACCCGTTCAGCTCATAGGCGCTTTGGTCAAGTTCGCAAGTTAGCCCTTGAATGTGAGAACTACTCGCTTAGACAGGACCACTTTTGCGGTCACCTTGGATTGAACCCAGGTTCTTGCGTTGGGAAGTACTAACTTCACTCCAGCACATGCGGCCTTAGCCCTAAGCCTTACAAAAACTCGCTGATTGTGAGTCATGTCCTCTGTGGTGATGGCGGTACATACAATACGAGTGGCCCCCGACCCAGACAGTAACTTCGAGATGTATCTGCGTTGAGTGGAATTCAAGCTTGTCCGCTCAGTGAAAAACTTTGGTATCAAGAAGCTCTTTCCTAAAAGAGCGAACGTGCCTAACGATCTAATCGTGACCGCTTGTTGCGAGACAAAGCGGCCAGAACTTGATTCCAGAATCAGGTCATATTTGCCAAGTGGAATATCTCTTGGCACGAGAACACTTAGTCTCGAATCTGAAGCCGCCGAAATGGTGGCACTGTAACTTCCTAGGAACAATCGCTGAACCAAATCTAAGGCTTGCCCCGAGATGGTGAAAACGGCTGCCGGTGATGCTGTGTAAGAGCCGGTCGTGGAAGGGCTTCGATCAGACCCCTGCCCTGAGGAGTTCCCGCTGCTGGTGGAACTGGCAGTCGATGAACTTGAGTTTGGACCAGGCGGTGTCTCATTAGGATTCGGTGCCAATGGCGGAGTTGTGACCTCCGGGTTTTGAACAATCACAATTGGGCAGCTATCCGACCTGAGATTCACGCCCGGTGACAGTGAACGTAACTTGGGAGTGGGGTTTGTCTCTGAGCAATCAAAACCCCAAACATTTGCAAAATCCCAGCCGACATATAGCTCCCGATTCCGGAACGCAGAGAGCAATGTGGTTGCGGACTTACTGGAGGGAGGTGTTGTGAAGGAAGAACTAAACACCCCAGATCCAACTGCAAGCAGGCCGTCTATCGGAGTAGCGCCCGGAGAGAGAGTTGAGTAGCTATTGATAAGCCAGTCCTGTGTTTGGGTGAATGACCCTTGGTTGTAGGAGTTCACCACAAGCGCTGGATTAATTGAGTTTTGGATTAATCCGCCGAGCCTAGAGTCCCCACGAATCTGACCTGAATTGTAAGAGTTTGCGATCGAAGTTGAAAAAGCTTGGGCTAACAAGCCGGCTACTCGACCGTCGCGACCGTCAATGGTTCCCTTGTTCTGCGATTCAACAATGGTCGCCGAGAAGGCGTTGGCAACTAATCCGGCTACTCTTCCTCCCCAGACGCTGATGTCTGCAAAATTTGAGGACTTAGAAATGTGAACGCTGCCGCCGTCTGCTATAAGTCCCGCTACTAGAGAACCATCTGTAAGTGCATAAGCAGAACCACCTGAAATCGCACCCCGATTCAAAGACATGGAGATGGTTGCGACCGAGGCCGATCCGACGAAGCCTCCGACGTTAGTGACACCTTCGATTTTTCCAAGGTTTGTTGAGTTTGATATTTCTATCGAGCTGGCAATACCTACAAAACCTCCACTGTCAACACAGTCGGAACGCGCTGCGGATTGAACAGACATGGAATTCGTAGAGTGGGCGATGCTCGCACTTCCCGAAACCGAACCGAAAAACCCACCTACCTCGCCACACGCAGCGTTACTGCCCACGGTAGCTGAATTTGAAACCAGCGCATGGTCAACTGTTCCGACTAAACCCCCAGAACGAATACCGCCAGACACTGTCGCGGTAACAGCAACATTGGAAATTGCCAGAGTTCCTGAGGATCGTGCGGCGAGGGTCCCGGTCGAATACTCTAGGTTCAACTCTTCGCCTGCCGGCAGATTGATTCCCGAGAAGATTCCCGAGATCGATGTATTTCTAATGCTGGCGTTGCTGAGCCAGGCGAAAAGGCCCGCCGATGCAACCTTAGACGCGGTTACCGCGGTGGGGTCAGCCGAGGCTCTGAGGTTTGTGATTGAGTATCCCTGGCCATCAAATGTGCCCTCAAATTTGTTGATCACGCCAAAGGCTATGTAGCCAATAGGGCGAAGCGTGAAGGAATTCGCAAGGTTGATCGGCTGTATGTCTGCAACCAGCTTGTAGTGCCCTCCCGGTGCTTGTGCTTCACAGTCGGTAACTTCCCAAAGCGATGCGGAATCGCTGATCTGCCAAGGATCCCCGGCGGATCCAGAACCTTGATACCCAGCCGTAGCAAGATTGCAAACAGAATCATTGATTGTTATTGCGGCCGGATTTGGTAAGGCTACAGAGGCAGGGACGGCAATGTACGAGCAAAGAAAGGCGACTATAAGGGCAATGCTGCGCCCGGCACGATACTTTGAAAGCATCCGCTATCGCCTCTGATCAATTGCAATCTGGTGTCCCGACGATCGGGTATCCGTAGGAATATCCTAACTTGACAGGCAGGCAAAACCCTGGAGATTTGAGGCACTCTCAGGAAAACCAAAGAGTGTGTGGTCGGGCTGGCGGGATTTGAACCCACGACCCCTTGACCCCCAGTCAAGTGCGCTACCAAGCTGCGCTACAGCCCGTTGTCTAACAACCCCTG
>NZ_CBCHRQ010000077.1:0-5635 GCF_965064355.1 Aquiluna sp. | reverse complement strand
GAAAACTTCGGTGCCAACATGTTGGCACTGGTTGATGGCGTGCCTCGCACCTTGTCAATCGATGGTTTTATCACCAACTGGGTAACCCACCAGGTTGAGGTTATTGTTCGCCGCACCAAGTTCCGCCTTCGCAAGGCTGAAGAGCGTGCCCACATTCTGCGCGGATACCTAAAGGCGCTAGATGCCCTCGACGAGGTAATCGCACTGATTCGCAAGAGCTCTACCGTCGACGACGCTAGAGACGGCCTGATCAAGCTGCTGGATATCGACGAACTGCAGGCCAGGGCGATCCTGAACATGCAGCTTCGACAGCTAGCAGCCCTTGAGCGTCAGAAGATCATCGATGAAGCTGCAGAGCTTGAGCGTCAGATCACCGAGTTCCAGCGCATCATCGCTGACGAGGATGTCCAGCGCAAGATCATCTCGGATGAGCTTGAAGAAGTTGTTTCACGATACGGCGATGAGCGTCGCTCCGAGATCCTCCTTGGCTTCGACGGCGATGTTTCGATGGAAGACCTAATCCCTCAAGAGGAAATGGTCGTGACTCTAACCGCCGGTGGCTACATCAAGCGCACCAGAAGCGACAACTACCGCGTGCAGCACCGCGGTGGCAAGGGTGTAAAGGGTGCCAGCCTGCGTGCCGACGATGTGGTGCAAAACTTCATCGTCTCCACCACGCACCACTGGTTGATGTTCTTCACCAACACCGGTCGCGTATTCCGCTCCAAGGTTTACGAGATCCAGGAATCTGGTCGCGATGCTAAGGGTCAGCACGTAGCTAACCTTTTGGCACTGCAGCCAGAAGAGCGAATCGTTGAGGTTTTGGACCTGAAGGACTACCAGCAAGCGCCTTATTTGGTTCTTGCAACCCGTGCTGGACTTGTGAAGAAGACCGCACTCGAGACCTACGACACCGCAAGAACCGGTGGAATCATCGCGATCAAGCTGCGCGAAGGCGATGAGCTAGTGAACGCCATGCTGGTAAGCGATGACAATGACCTGCTTTTGGTATCTCGCAAGGGCATGTCGATCAGATTCTCCGCTTCAAGTGAGCAGCTAAGGCCGATGGGCCGTGACACCTCAGGTGTTATGGGCATGAGCTTTAGAAAGGGCGACGAGCTACTAAGCGCAACCGTGATTGGCGAAGCAGGCTTTGTATTCGTGGTTACCGAGGGTGGTTACGCAAAGCGCACCAGCGCTGACCAGTACCGCATTCAGAACCGCGGTGGTTTGGGAATCAAGGTTGCCAAACTAGACGAAAAGCGCGGTGACCTGGTCGGTGCGCTAATTGTGGACGAAGCCGATGAGGTTTTGGTCGTGCTTGCCTCGGGCAAGGTAATCAGAACCAATGCTGCCGAGGTTCCTGCCAAGGGCCGCGACACCATGGGTGTGGTATTCGCACGCTTTGAAGAGTCTGACTCGGTTTTGTCGCTGGCGCGCAACACGGAGCGTAATCTAGAGACCAACGATTTATCAGATGCTGAAGGAGATCCGGATGGCGAAGCTGTTCAAGCGGAGTAGTGCTCCAAGGGAGCCGGTAAAACAGGTTCGCCTGAAGCTTCGCTCCATCGAGGTTATGTCTGCCGTGAAGGTTGGCTTCCTGGTGTCGATTGCCCTGGCAATCTCCACCATTGTTGGTTCGATCTTGCTCTGGGCAGTGCTTGCAAACTCGGGAGTCTTTTCCTCGGTTGGAGGCCTACTATCCAGCATCTTCGGTGAGGGCAGCGGATTTAGCCTGGAGAGCGAATTCTCATTTGCAAATGTGGTTGGAACTGCGGCCACCATTTCACTTCTGAACATCGTCTTCGCGACAGCGCTATCGGCAATCTGGGCGGTTCTTTTCAACATAATCGCCAGGTTGGTAGGTGGCGTTTCAGTCACCTTCACCAACAACTAGAAAATTCGGTTTGGCATCTAGGCCGTTTTTTAGTAATGTTGTGACGTTCTACGGGCCTATAGCTCAGGTGGTTAGAGCGCTTCACTGATAATGAAGAGGTCGGAGGTTCAAGTCCTCCTAGGCCCACCAGGAAGCTTCTCCCGCAAGAGATGGCTTCCAACGTAGGATGCACCAAGATCCAAACCGGATCATTCCGGGGACTTAGCTCAGTTGGTAGAGCACCTGCTTTGCAAGCAGGGGGTCAGGGGTTCGACCCCCCTAGTCTCCACAAAGAAAATCTCCCTCCAGAAATGGGGGGAGATTTCTTTTTTGACTAAATCCAGCCGGTCAGGCGGTCACTATTTCTTTAGAGCCGCAGCCTTCATCGCAATAGACTCCGCCACTTTCGCCAAAAATATAGCGAATACGAGTGCCACGACAATGCCTGAGCTAATAGCAAGTTCAATTACCGCTCGGTCAAAGTCTTCCTGGGTCTTTTCTGAAAGCGTCATGTAGGCGCCAACGGTGAGAATGTGCCTCACGGCAGCAATAATGCCGATGATCAGGAAGTTCTGAAGCTGGAAAACACCATCTGTGTAGCGGGCGATAACCGTTCTCAAGATTTCCAAAATAATGATGATGAACAGCACGTCGTTGATTGCCTGAATCATTCCACTTGGGAAGAAAGGCGAGGTGGTGAAGACTCTAATAACTGAGTAAATCAGTGCCGCAACGGCGATGCCGAAGAGGAACACCCCCAGCACCATGTGGAAGATGTCCTCCATGCGCTCAACTAGGCGATGAGGCACCACGCTCTTTTTCTCTTCTTCAATTTCATTTCCCATTTACTAGAGAATTCAAACAATCGATCTTTTCTTCCATTTTTTTATCTCGATTTGCTCACAACCCATTTTTTCTCTCCAGGGTCCCTAATTGGCCTCATCCGAGACAACACCGGCCGTTAGGTGCAAAATACTGTTAGCAAAAATTTAGGAATCCCAATGACTGAAAAAGTAAAAGGCCCAGCAAGCTACTTCCCCTCTATTGAGAAGACCTACGGCAAGCCAATTGAGCACTGGTTTGAGCAGCTAGCCGCTCACGCCTCAAAGTCCCACATGGAGCAGGTTGCATTCCTAAAGACCGTGCACGCCATGGGTCACGGGCATGCGAACGCAATCGCGGCTTACTTGAAGGCTAAATCAGGCAAATAGGGTCAAGTTCGGATTGGCTATTTAGCTTGTCGGTTCGGGGATAACCGGCATGCTCTCGGTCACAGGTTCCGGTCCTTTGCCTCTTCTGAGTGCGATATAGATAAGGGCGCTAGCCACCAAAACAATCAGACCACAACCCATTACTGTCCAGCGAATACCAACATGCTCGGCAAACCAACCGATAAGCGGTGAACCAATTGGTGTTCCGCCCATAAAGATCAATAGGTAGATGCCCATGACTCGGCCACGAAGCGTTGGTTCGCAGTTGGTCTGGACATAGGAATTAGCAGAGATCAAGGTCATAAGAGCCATGCCACCGACCAATGGCAACATCAAGGCGTAGGTTCCGTAGGTCGGCATCCAGGCAGTGATTGTTAGCAATGCGCCAAAGAGCATCCCGAACAACATCACAAATTTAGGAACCCTTAGGTTCTCGAACCTGGCTGAAATCAGTACACCGGTGAAAGACCCCACGGCCAAGATGCTACCTAGGATTCCGAATTCTGCCGGACCCTTGCCAAACTCTTGGGTGGCCATAACTGCCATAAAGATCTGGAAGTTCAAACCGAAGGTGGTGGCAAAGAAAACCGCCAGCATCACCAGGAAGATATCCCTTTGCCCAAGCACATACTGAACCGCTTGCTTGAGCTTGGCTCCGCTATTTGGCTTCACCGAGATAAACAGTAAATCCTTGCGCATCATCGCTAGCGCGATGATTACCGCGACATAGGTAAGCGAGTTGACCAGGAACGAGACCCCGGTTCCAAAAAGCACAATCAAAAAGCCAGAAGCCGCAGGGCCGATTAGTCGACCGGCATTGAAGTTTGCAGAATTCAGGCTGATTGCGCTAGGTATGTCCTGGTGACCAACGAGTTCGGAGTTGAAACTGGTGCGAACCGGAGCGTCAATTGCAGAGAAGACCCCCACCGTAAAGGCGAGAACGGCAACGTGCCATATCTCTACAACGCCGATAATGACCAACAGACCCATGGTCAGAGAGCCAAGCCCCGCACCAATGTTGGTGATGATCAAAAGCGTTCGCTTATCAAAGCGATCGGCCAGAACCCCGCCGTAAAGACTTAGAAGAAGTGAAGGCAAAAACTGCAAGGCGGTAATCAGACCCAGAAGTTGGGCGCTGTTGGTGAGTTCTAGAACTAGCCAGTCTTGAGCAATGCGCTGAGCCCAGGTTCCAATGTTGGAAAGCACGCTGGCTGGGAAGAGAACCCGATAGTTGCGGTGTTTGAAAGCTCTAAGTGCGCTTTCTCTGGCCATTGGGCAAGACTACCAACCAGTTACCCTGGCAAAGCCGATTTATGGGTTTATCCAATACGCTATGCAGGTGTCTCGTCGAGGGTTAATACTGTTCCTGCTTACAGGCGTTTTCTGGGGACTCCCGTACTTCTTTATCGCTATCGCTCTAGATAGCTTTTCGACCCCAACCATTGTTTTCGCCAGAACCTTTATCGGTGCTTTGGTTTTGGTGCCATACGCCATCATGACCGGTGCGGCTAAGAAGGTGCTCAAGGCCTGGCCATACGTTTTGCTCTTCGCAGCACTCGAGATGGTTGGCCCGTGGTACCTGATTACCGAAGCTGAAAAATACATTTCGTCCGGCCTTGCCGGATTATTGATTTCCACCGTGCCGTTTTTTGCGGTGGCTATCTTGGCCTTGGTATTCAAGGACCGCACCGCACTGAAGCCGATCCCACTGGCCGGAATGGTCATTGGTTTCCTAGGCGTAATCGCACTGGTTGGAATTGACTCATTCCTAGGCCACGTTGAACCGCTTTGGATCGGCGCTGTCGTCTTGGCAGCCGTTGGTTACGCGATCGCGCCGATTATGGCGAACAACAAAATGACCGATGTCCCAACCAGTGGCGTCATTGGATTCAGCATGGCGATTGTTGCTGCAATTTATGCCGTTCCAGCTGCATTTGAGATCCCGGCTGAAATCGCCGCTCAGCCACCAATTGAGGGCTGGATCGCCCTGTTGATCTTGGGTCTGATTTGTTCGGCGCTCGCCTTCGTGCTTTTCTTCGAGCTAATTCGCGAGATTGGACCTGTAAAGGCCAGCCTGATCACCTATGTGAACACCGCGGTTGCCTTGCTGTTGGGAACCTTGTTCCTATCGGAGCCAGTGACTCCGGGTCTCTTGATCGGTATCCCCATGATTACCTTGGGTCTTTATCTATCAGCGAAAAAGTAGCGATTGCTGGCACACTAGGTAGATATGGAATCTCTCGTTGCTTTAGTCGCCGGAATCTTTATCGCTCAGATAGTAATTTCGATCCTGAACATTGTGTTGGCCATCCTCTATCGCCGAGGAAAGATAAAGCGCTGGATCCCTCTTGTGGCGAATGCTGTTACCGGCATCATCGCGCTGTGGGGGCTTGTAACGGTGTGGGTTATGGCAGTAGCACCGCTGGTGTCTGTACTGATTTCCTCAATCCTGATTACTAGGCCAAGAAAAAATCGGGCCGAATAACTTCATTTGAGCCGGCTTTGAGTTCTGTCTAGTGTGTCTAGACAAATATCGTCAACCACGCCT
>NZ_CBCHRQ010000076.1:0-5706 GCF_965064355.1 Aquiluna sp. | reverse complement strand
ATAACGATTACCTTGGCTCCGGCGTCGGAGAAAATCTGCGGAGAAATAGCACTTGCCGCACCGTGAGCGCAGTCCAACACAATCTTCAAACCGTCAAGGCGATTCGGAAGCGTGCCAAGCAGGTGGAGAATGTAGCGGTCTTCGGCGTCTGAGAACCTGGTTACGCGACCAACTTCCGACCCAATTGGAGTCAGGGATTGACCCATAGCCCTTTCGATTTTGTCTTCGGTGGCATCTGCCAGCTTTTGACCGCCGCGAGCAAAGAACTTGATGCCGTTATCTGGAGCAGAGTTGTGGCTGGCCGAGATCATGACACCAAAATCGGCATCGATGTCTGCGGTTAGATACGCAGCTGCCGGGGTTGGAACTACTCCGGCATCAAAGACGTCGACGCCGGAAGATGCCAGTCCGGCTGCGACGGCAGCTGAAATAAAGTCACTTGAGATTCTTGGGTCGTGGGCAATAACAGCTCTTGGGCGATCACCGCGATTTCTGGCATCTGCGCCCAATACCAAGGCAGCAGCCTGCGCCAAACGAAGCGTGAATTCTGCGGTGATTTCCTTGTTCGCGGTTCCGCGAACACCGTCAGTGCCAAATAGCCTGCCCATGGCAGAAGCGTATCTTTAGCGCTTTGAGAACTGAGAAGCTTTGCGGGCCTTCTTCAAACCGGCCTTCTTGCTCTCAATGATGCGAGAGTCACGGCGGAGGAAGCCAGCCTTCTTCAAAGCAGCGCGGTTATTGTCGGTGTCAATCTCGTTCAGTGCACGAGAGATGCCTAGGCGAAGTGCTCCAGCCTGGCCAGCAATTCCGCCACCATCAATGCGAGAGATGACGTCGTATGCGCCCTGTAGCTCTAGCACCTTGAATGGGTCGGTGATTAGCTGCTGGTGCAGCTTGTTTGGGAAGTATTCCTCTAGGGTGCGGCCATTCACGGTGATCTTGCCGGTACCTGGGATTAGGCGAACGCGAGCAACTGCCTCTTTGCGACGGCCAGTGCCAGCACCATTCTGAGTCAGGTTGCCACGAGAGCGCACAGGCTTCTCAGGAGCACTCTCGGTGGTGTAAGAGGTCTCTACTACTGCCTCTTCTGCAACTTCTGCGACGATCTTCTCAGCCAATTGGTATTCCTTACTGGGCAATCTGGTCAATGACGAATGGCTTTGGCTGCTGTGCAACGTGTGGGTGGACAGCGCCCTTATAAACCTTTAGCTTGGAGAGCTGCTGGTCGCCAAGGGTGTTCTTTGGCAACATGCCGCGGATCGCCTTCTCAACTGCGCGCTCTGGGTTCTTCTCCAAAAGCTCAGAGTAAGTGGTAGCGGTTAGACCACCTGGGTAACCAGAGTGACGGTAAGCCTTCTTCTGTGCCAACTTCGAACCGGTTAGTGCAACCTTCTCTGCGTTGATGATGATGACGAAGTCACCGTTGTCCATGTGAGCAGCAAAGGTTGGCTTGTGCTTTCCGCGCAGCAAAACTGCGGCGTGAGAAGCTAGGCGACCCAAAACCACGTCGGTGGCGTCAATGATGAACCACTCGTGGGACAGCTCGCTGGCCTTTGGCGAATAAGTACGCACGCTAAATTACCTCTTAGTTTCTTATGTGTGATTCCGCATCAGTATCGCGGTTTCAAACCCTTTCGGCAGAGCCGAACCAAGGGCTAATTCTAGGGGACTAATTAGCCTTAGGTCAAACAGATATTTCCTCTGCGGTACGCCTTCTTCTAGCGCGCTGAGCCTGTTCGCCCAATTTTTCATCACTGGGGTACGAAATTGCGTCCAAAGTAAGGCCTCTTGGGTCGATTACCTTGACTTTTGCCCCTCGAACAGCGGACTCCTGCATGGCTTTGAGATCAGCGAGGCTATGGCGCTTTTCCCCTACTGCTATCAGGGATCCGACGATTGCCCTGACCATGTTGTGACAGAAAGCATCCGCTTCCAAAAAGACTTCAATAGCGTTATCCGGCAGTCTTGTGACGCTCAGGGTTCGCAGGTCACGAATAGTGGTCGCCCCCTCACGAGGCTTGCAAAAGGCACCAAAATCCCTAAGGCCAACTAGTAATTGGGTGCCCTGCTGCATCAAATCGACATCAAGCTCTTTTTTCACGCTCAAGGCATATCTGGCGCGCTTTGGGTTTGGCTTGCAGGCTCCGTCGGTAATCAAGTACTTGTAGCTGCGACCAATCGCCGAGAATCTGGCATCAAAGCCGTCCGCGGCAACTGAGATGCTGTGAACCGCGATATCAGATGGAAGTAGGTTATTTAGCCTTCTGGCCGTAAGCGGAGTTCTCCCGAGGCGCTTTTGCTGCTCAGGTGAGAGATCAAAGTGGCAAACCTGGTGATCTGCGTGGACGCCGGCATCGGTGCGACCAGCGATCCGCATCGCAAAATCGTTCTCGGTTGGCCCAAAAATCTGCTCCATGACCTCGAGCAAAACACCTTGGACGGTTCGAAGTTTTGGCTGTTTTGCCCAACCGTTAAAGTCAGTGCCGTCGTAGGCGAAGTCGACCCGGAAACGAGAAAACCCGCCAGCAAGACCAGCGGGTTCACTCATTTGCAATTCCTTATTCAGCGGTAGATGCGTCTGCCTCTGCGGCAGGTGCCTCAGCCTCGGCTGCTGGAGCCTCTTCGACCACCTCTGCAGCTGGAGCCTCTTCGACTGCCTCTGCAGCTGGAGCTTCGGTCTCAACAGCTGGTGACTCAGTCTCAGTTGCTGGGGTCTCGACCACAACTTCTTCAACTGCAGCTTCCTCGACAACCTCGTCCGCCACAACAGCTGCTGCTGCGGTGGTTGCGATGTTGTTAGTGAGCTTGACCTTGTTGGACTTTGGCTTTGGGTCTACAGCCTCTAGCACTAGCTCGATAACTGCCATAGGAGCGTTGTCGCCCTTACGGAAGCCAAGCTTGGTGATGCGGGTGTAGCCGCCCTGGCGCTCTGCCACTAGCGGTGCAATTTCAACGAATAGCTCGTGAACGACACCCTTGTCTAGGATCTGCTGCATTACGCGGCGACGTGCGTGTAGGTCACCGCGCTTTGCGAAAGACACTAGGCGCTCGGCAATTGGACGAAGGCGCTTGGCCTTGGTCTCAGTTGTAACGATGCGCTTGTGCTTAAACAGCGAGGTTGCCATGTTGTTGAGCATCAGACGCTCGTGGGCTGGACCGCCTCCGAGACGTGGGCCCTTAGTTGGGGTTGGCATTTTCTTCTCCTTGAGTTTCTACGCGTTTAGATCTGGTCGTCGTCGAAGCCGCCACCGAAGTAGGCCGCGTCGAATCCTGGAACTGCGTCCTTGAAGCGAAGGCCTAGAGAAGCAAGCTTCTCGCGAACCTCGTCAACAGACTTGGAACCAAAGTTGCGAATGTTCATCAACTGGTCTTCGCTCAAAGCGATTAGCTCTGAAACGGTGTTGATGCCCTCGCGCTTTAGGCAGTTGTAAGAACGAACGGTTAGGTCCAGGTCCTCAATTGGAGTTGATAGCTCGTTAGAAGCTGCAACCTCAACCGGTGCCGGTCCAATCTCGATACCCTCGGCCTCAGCGTTTAGCTCCTTGGCTAGGCCAAATAGCTCAACCAGGGTGGAACCAGCAGATGCAACTGCATCGCGAGGCTCAACCGAAGGCTTGGTCTCAACGTCAACAATTAGCTTGTCGAAGTTGGTGAACTCACCCGCACGAGTTGCCTCAACGCGGTAGGAAACCTTTAGAACTGGGCTGTAGATGGAGTCGACTGGAATTACGCCAGCTTCTGCATCTGCGTTGCGGTTCTGAGAAGCCTGAACATAGCCACGACCGCGCTCGATAACGAACTCGATCTCTAGCTTGCCCTTGGCGTTTAGAGTTCCGATTAGTAGCTCTGGGTTGTGCACCTCAACACCAGCAGGAACCTGGATGTCTGCTGCGGTCACAGGACCGGCAGCGCTCTTGGTGAGGTGAGCAACAACTGGAGCGTCGTGCTCGGAGGAAACCACAAGGTTCTTGATGTTGAGGATTACCTCAACAACGTCTTCCTTGACGCCTGGGATAGTGGAGAACTCGTGGCTAACACCCTGAATACGGATGTTGGTCACTGCTGCACCTGGAATCGAAGAAAGCAGGGTGCGACGTAGTGAGTTTCCAAGGGTGTAACCAAATCCTGGCTCCAGTGGATCCAGGATGAAACGTGAACGGTTAGGGCCTAGTACTTCTTCGTGAAGAGTTGGACGCTGTGCAATTAGCACTATTTGGTTCCTTTCATCTGAGTATCCGCTATTTGATACTCGTCTTTACACTCAGTGGCTTAGCTGAATGCTTTGAATCTTTAGTTGTGCTGGTGAATCCGAAAAAGCTTTAGTTAGACGCGACGACGCTTTGGAGGGCGGCAACCGTTGTGAGCCTGTGGGGTCACATCAGAAATTGAGCCAACCTCTAGGCCTGCGGCCTGAAGCGAACGAATTGCAGTCTCACGACCAGAGCCTGGGCCCTTGACGAATACGTCAACCTTCTTTAGACCGTGCTCCTGCGCCTTGCGGGCTGCAGACTCGGCTGCCATCTGGGCTGCGAACGGGGTTGACTTACGAGAACCCTTGAAGCCCACGTCACCGGACGACGACCAGGAGATTACTGCTCCGGTTGGGTCGGTGATGGTGATGATGGTGTTGTTGAAGGTCGAGCGGATGTGCGCCTGACCAGTTGGGATGTTCTTCTTATCCTTGCGACGAGGCTTGCGGGCCGCTGCGGATGCCTTAGGTGCTGCCATTTTTTTATCTCCTAAATCCTTCGGCCGCTATTAGCGGGCTGCCTTCTTCTTACCGGCGACAGTGCGCTTTGGACCCTTGCGAGTACGAGCGTTTGTCTTGGTGCGCTGTCCGCGGACCGGAAGTCCCTTACGGTGGCGCAGTCCCTCATAGGAACCGATTTCAACCTTGCGGCGGATGTCTGCTGCAACGTCGCGTCGCAGGTCACCCTCAACCTTGTAGTTCTTCTCGATCTCGTCGCGAAGTGCAATCAACTGGTCGTCAGTTAGGTCCTTGACGCGAACCGACTCGTCGATTTTGGTGGTCTTTAGAATCTCGCTTGAGCGAGTGCGGCCAACGCCGTAGATGTAGGTAAGGGAGATAACCACGCGCTTGTCGCGAGGGATATCTACTCCAGCAATACGTGCCATTTGGATTTTCTCCTGTTTGAAAGAAGGTCTTCGGAATTACCATCTCGATCTGGCGGATCGGGCCCCGGCCTTCTTTCCGGGGGTTAGCTTTACGCTTGGTGATTCCTTGAGTATTTAGTTATGGGTTAGGGCAATTAGCCCTGGCGCTGCTTGTGACGAGGGTTCTCGCAAATAACCATCACGTTGCCGTGACGACGAATCACCTTGCACTTGTCGCAGATCTTCTTAACGCTCGGGTTAACCTTCATGCTCTTACTTTCTACTTGTAGCGGTAAATGATGCGGCCGCGAGTCAGGTCGTACGTGGAAAGCTCTACGATCACGCGGTCTCCGGGGAGAATGCGGATGTAGTGCTGACGCATTTTGCCCGAGATGTGGGCTAGGACAATGTGTCCGTTGGTCAACTCCACACGAAACATTGCGTTCGGTAGAGCTTCAACAACCGATCCCTCGATCTCGATGACGCCGTCTTTGTTGGCCATGCACTCACTTATTCACTACTTTTGGTAGCGTCACAAACACGCAAAACCGCTCAAAATTCAGAATGATTTCACGTTAGAAACGCCGAGGA
>NZ_CBCHRQ010000075.1:0-5900 GCF_965064355.1 Aquiluna sp. | reverse complement strand
TTCGCCAAAAAACAGCGCAGCATTGAGGATCTCGACCTAAAGTCCGGTTTGGTCTTTGGACTCGGCCAAGCGCTTGCGCTAATACCTGGTGTTTCACGATCCGGAGGCAGCATCACGGTCGGACTGATGATGGGCTTTACCCGTGAGGCGGCAGCTAGGTACAGCTTTCTGCTCGCGATTCCAGCGGTTTTAGCTGCCGGTGGTTACCAGTTTTTAAAGTCGTATCAAGACCTGCCGCAGGATCTTTTGCTGGCAACAATTGCTGCGACCGTAGTGAGCTTTGTGGTTGGTTATTTAGTAATCGTCTGGCTCTTGAAATACCTTGTCAAAGGCTCATACATGCCATTTGTAATCTGGCGAGTTTCAGTGGGTTCGCTAGTGCTTGTGGCGCTAGCGGCTGGGGTTATCTAGCCCTCGCCAGCGCCATCTTTGCGTTCGTTTAGGTAGCGCTCGAAGTCCCTCGCAAGCGCATCGCCGGATGCCTGTTCACTTTCCAGCTGGTCGCGGTTTGTCTCTAACTGAGAAACATAACTAGTCATCTCTTCATCGCCCTCGGCGACATCATCAATAGATCGCTCCCACTCAAAGGCCTGCTCGGCAAGGGTGGTGGTGTCAAAGTTGATACCGATCAAGGTTGTGAGTTCACCGAGGAATCCAAGAGCGGCCTTTGGGTTCGAGGTGTTGTGAACGTAGTGCGGGACCGAACCCCAGAGCGACAAAACCGGAATGCCTTCGGCTTCAAATGCCTGAGTCAGTATCGACAAAATACCAACCGGCCCCTCGTATGTGGAGGGTTCAAGGTCGAAGCGAGTTCTGAACGCCTCGTTCTGGCTGGACTTGAAAATTGGCATCGGTCGGGTGTGAGGGACATCAGCCAGCATTGAGCCAAGCATGATTACGGCTTCAATCTCGCGATCTTGAACCATCTCCAATATTTCTGCCCCAAAGCTCAACCATCGCCTAGATGGTTCGCTGCCGATTAGCAGATACATCCGATCAAGGGACGGGTTAGCTTCAATATGTTCGCGATCGGCCTGCATAAACTCTGCACCTGGCCAGGAAATGGTTCGGTTACCCTCATCGTCGATCTCAACCATTGGGCGAGAAAACTGGAAATCGTAGTAGTCCTCGGGGTCAACTGCCTCTAAAGTTTGAGCCCCGATTTGCTCAGCAATAGCCTTCAGCGCGCCCGAAGCACCCTCGGTGGCATCGTTCCAGCCCTCGAAAGCAATTAGTAATACGCGACCAGTTAGCAAGCGGCTCCTTTTTTGATATTTACAAACTCTAATTCAGAGCGCAACTAGACTTTAGGCCAATGTCCACATTGAGCCTTCCAAAAGCCGTGCTGTGGGATATGGATGGCACGCTAGTTGACTCAGAACCCTATTGGTTACTGAGCGAGTCAGCCCTAGCCGAAGACTATGGCAAAGTTTGGACCCAGGAAAGCGGAAATTACCTAATTGGCAAGTCGCTTTATGAGTCCTCCGCATTTCTCAAGGACCACTTGGACATCAAGGACCTCAGCGCTCAGCAAATAATTGATCGACTAACCGACTCGGTGCTTTCAAAACTGCAACACTCCCTTCCTTGGCGACCAGGTGCCTTAGAGCTACTGATGGAACTCAAGCAAGCGGGCGTCAAAACCGCACTGGTGACAATGTCGCTGCGTCGTATGGCATTGGCGGTGGCCGAGGCTATTCCTTTCCAAGCTTTTGATGTGGTGGTTGCCGGCGATGATGTCACCCATGGAAAACCGCACCCTGAACCATATGAGAAGGCTGCTGCGCTACTAGGTTTTAAGCCATCTGAATGCATAGCGATTGAGGATTCGACGACCGGACTTAGGTCTGCGGAAGCCGCCGGATGCCTGCCACTTGGCATCGTGAACCTAATGCCGCTTGAGCAAACCGGTACTCGAGTTATCCGACAGAGCTTGACCGGGATGAATTTAGAGGCACTGCGAGGTTTGATGTGAGCGAATTCAAAGCGGGGGACCGCGTTCAACTAACCGGCCCTAAAGGCCGCCTGAACACGATCACCTTGGTCGAAGGTGCGAGGTTTGGAACCCACAAGGGTGACCTGATGCACGACGACATCATTGGCCTGCCTGATGGTTCGGTAATCGCTAACCAAAGCGGTGTTGAGTATCTAGCTCTAAAGCCACTACTGACCGACTACGTGCTTTCGATGCCACGCGGTGCTGCGATCGTTTACCCAAAGGACGCGGGTCAAATCATCGTGGAGGGAGATATCTTTCCTGGGGCAACCGTAATTGAGGCTGGAGTTGGATCTGGTGCTCTCTCGAGCTACCTGCTTCGCTCAATCGGTCAAGACGGCAAATTGTTCTCTTTTGAGCGTCGCGAGGAATTTGCACAGATCGCAATGGCGAATGTGAAGAACCACCTTGGGGGAGCGCCTAAGAACTGGACGGTAACCATAGGCGATTTGCAGGATAAGTTGCCGGAGGTAATTGCCTCACACACCGCGGACCGCGCAGTTTTGGACATGCTTGCCCCGTGGGAGTGCATTGGCGAAGTCGCCCAGGCTCTAAAGCCAGGTGGATTGCTGATTTGCTATGTCGCGACCGTCACCCAGCTATCGAGAACTATCGAAGCGATCAAGGACCAGGGTGAGTTCACTGTTCCGGCAGCCTGGGAATCGATTGTTAGGGGTTGGCACGTCGAGGGCCTAGCCGTCAGGCCAGATCACCGCATGATTGGTCACACTGGTTTCTTGCTATCTGCTCGCAGGCTTGCGCCCGGCACGATATTGCCGCAATTCAAGGCAAAACGTGCCTCTAAGACCGAATACACCGACGAGGACTTTGAGATTTGGTTGCCGGATGCCATTGGTCAACGGCCAATTAGTGAGAAAAAGCTGAGAAAAACTGTCCGAAAAGTCACCAACGAGGCAAACCAGCGAGAGAATTAGACGCTGCCGAAAGAAAGAAATCAATTGCGCAAATTAGCCCCCCTAGCCCTTGTATCGCTTTTAATGCTGGCAGGATGCTCGCAAGCACCAGCTGCTGAGCCTGGTTCCTATGCCGCCATGAGCGCTGGCAGCGTAGCCGCCTGTGACACCTATAAGGGTGGCGAGGCTGTTGACCAGATCAAGGTTGAGGGTGCCTTTGGCGAAGAACCAACCGCAACTTTCCCGACTCCACTAACGGGAACTGGCATTGAGACCAAGGTCATCAGCGCCGGTACCGGTGGCAAGCTGGTAGGAAACCAGCGGGTCGCACTGCACTTCACCGGTTACAACGCGAGCACCGGTAAGCAGTTCCAGGGCAGCGAGTTCGGCAGCGAGGACTACATCATTCAGGACATCTTGGTCGACAGCCTTCCAAACTTCTGCAAGGCCCTAACCGGTGTTGAAGTTGGTTCTCGCGTCGCGGTGCTGCTTGATGCCGAGAACGCCCACCAGAGCCAAGGCGTAGAGAGCCTTGGAATCGGTGCGGAAGACTCCATCATCTTTATCTTCGACGTAGTAGACGCTTATCTGCAGCGGGCAAGCGGAGAGGCCCAAGCTCCAGTCGCCGGCCTACCTACTGTAATTCTTGCCCCAAACGGGCAGCCTGGAATTCAGATTCCAGTTGGAGATGCTCCTACGGAATTCAAGCGCAGTGTCCTGATTGAAGGTTCCGGCGCCGAAATCGCCATCGGTGACACCGTGGTGGTTCACTACTCAGGTTGGACCTGGGAGGGTGAGCAGTTCGACAGCTCTTGGGAATCCTTAGCTCCGACTTCCTTCCAGGTTTCGGCCGAGAGTGTTATTCAGGGCTTTGTGCAGTCACTTGAGGGAGTCAAAATTGGCTCACAGGTGGTTGCAGTGATTCCCCCAGAATTGGGATATGGCGACAATGCGCAGGGCTCGATTCCTGGGGGCTCAACCCTTATCTTTGTAATCGACGTATTGGGCAAGGAATAGCAAGATCGGGGGTTTGTTATGAAGCAATCTCCCGCCGAGCGACTCTTCACGCTCACCTGCTACCTACTCAGCACCGAGATTAAGGGGCTTAGTAAGCAAGACATATTTAGAGCAGTGCCTGGATATCAGGATTCAAAGACTGAAGAAGCTGCTAACAGGTTGTTCGAGCGTGATAAGACTTCCTTGAAAGAGGCTGGTATCCAGCTAGAGGTAATCAGCAACTTCGGTTTCGAAGATGCTGACGCTGCTCGCTATCGAATTGCCAAAGAATCCTTCCAATGGCCAAAGGACCTCAAGCTAGACAGCGCAAAGCTTCAGCTATTGGAACTTGCGGCAAAGAGTTGGAACAACCAGGTGCTTGAGGGCACCGCTCAGAGTGGGCTCACAAGACTGAAGTCACTTGGGCTGGTCGCCAGCAATACCGATCTAACGCCTTTTACTCCAAGGCTTCTCACCCGCCATCCAGCCTTTTCACCACTGGCAAGGGCAATTGACTCAGGTAATCAGGTGGCCTTCCGCTACCAAAAGCCGGATGGATCACTTTCGGACCGCATCGTCTCACCTCAGAGCTTGAGACAGATTGAAGGGCAGTGGGTGCTGCTGGCAGTTCACGAGGGCCAAACCAAGAACTTCCTTCTAAGACGCATCGTCTCAGAGGTCACTATTTCGGAAGCGGAGACCAAGCGACTTACCCGGGCGGAACTTCAGCAGGTGGAGCAGGAGCTCAACGACTTTGTGCAGGGCAACCTTGCGACCATCAAAGTGACTGGTGACACCGAGGCCCAGCTTGCTCTAAACCCCGGCGAAGACGGCATCGCCAATATCAACTTCATGGACGAGGCGCTGTTGGCTGAGGATCTTTTGGAGTTTGGTTCAGATGTTGAAGTTATTGAACCAGAGTCGCTAAAGCGCAGAATTCGCGCATCGCTCAAGGCGGTGATTAAGCAGCATGCCTAAGCAAGAAATTGACGGTGATGGACTATTTAACCTCGCATTGGCGATGGTTGGACTGGTGCTTCAAGAAGGCGGCATAACGGTTAGAGAGCTGGCTGCACACTTTGGTGTGAGTGAAAAGGCGATTCTGAAAGCGGCGAACGCAATAACCAACAGCGAAGATCTCACCTCCCCGCTATCCCACTTCTACTTGGACTGGGACGCCTACGAAGAAGGAATCATAGATTTCTCAGTGGGGGGTGCAAATCTAGAACACGCACCGACATTGAGCCGTTACCAGCAGACCTCGTTGGCAATCGGACTGGAGTATCTAGCTAGCCTTCCCGAGTTCAAGAACAATAAAGACCTAGCTGAACTTCGAACTGCACTCAGCGGTGGCGCTACCCAGAGGGTTATTGCACACGAAAGTGTCGACATTGCGGAGCTGGATTTAATAAGAGAAGCCATCTTGGGGCAGAAGCGAGTGGTGTTTGATTACATCAACCAGCTGGGCAAGAAGTCGCACCGTCAGGTCGATCCGCTGAGGATTGATCTAGTTGGCAATAAGCACTACCTGCGAGGTTACTGTCTTGACGCTAACGAGCTGCGCACCTTCCGAATTGAGCGACTTTCCAACCTAGCGAGCACGAAAACTGCAATCTCAGAAGCTGCCAAAAAGGAATCAATTCCAGACGAGGTTTATGGCAGCGGAGACGGCGAAATTGTTGAGCTGGTAGTTGATAACCAGGCTGGCGAGATTTTTTGGAACTTCCCAGCGGCCGGCCCTATAACCAAAAAGGACGGCAAGATCTTTGGCTCGATTCGGGTTGGAAACATTATCGCTATTGCTCGGCACGTGGTTCGCTACGGAGGTGCGGTCGAGGTAATCGCTCCACCGAGCGCTCGCGATGCAGTTCGTGATTTTGCCGCAAGGAGCCTGGATGGGGAAGTGGTGACAGAAGAGTGAGCCCAGCATGGATTATTGGAATCGGAGCCATCGTCGCCAGCCTCTACTGGCTGGTATTGGTTGGCTACCGACT
>NZ_CBCHRQ010000074.1:0-6039 GCF_965064355.1 Aquiluna sp. | reverse complement strand
CCTTCCGCTCGGGTAGACTGGGAAGCGGTTTAAAAGGATTCGTTCAAAGGGGCACCCTTGTCGTCAACCGACAATCACTCATCCGAAGCAGATTTTGGCGCAAACGAATGGCTAGTTGCAGAAATGTACGGCCAATGGCTCGAAAACCCGGATTCAGTGGACCGGTCTTGGTGGCCAATCCTTGAGCGCTACCAGCTCACCCAGCAGCCTGGAAGTGCTCCAGCAGCTGCGCCAGCTCCAGTAACCCAGGCACCGGCGGTAGTCAGCACAGACTCCACCGTGATTGCAAGCTATGACAGCTCCGCATCTCCGGTGACAGAAGCCATCACCGTTCCAGTTGCCAAAGCAACTGTGACAAGTGCCGCAAACACCCCGGTTCCAGCAAACCTTCCTGCCGCTACCGGAGCAATGTCGATTGTTGAAGCTGAAGACGATGACCAGCCGGAGGTAAATGTGCTTCGCGGCATGGCAAAAACCCTGGCCTCAAACATGGACGCCTCGCTTTCGATGCCAACCGCAACCAGTGTCCGTCAGGTAGCGGCAAAGCTTTTGATCGACAACCGTATTGTCATCAACTCACACCTAAAGCGCACTAGAGGCGGCAAGGTTTCTTTCACCCACCTAATTGGTTACGCAGTGGTGCAGGCTCTGAAGGAATTCCCAAGCCAGAACGTCTTCTATGACGAGGTCGAGGGCAAGCCGGCTGCGGTTACCCCAGCAAATATCAACTTTGGTCTAGCGATCGACATCCCTAAACCGGATGGCACTCGCGCGTTGTTGGTTCCAAACATCAAACGTGCGCAGCGCTTGAACTTCGCTGAGTTCCTAGTCGCCTATGAAGAGCTCGTAAAAAAGGCCAGAGACAACAAGCTCACCGCAGAAGATTTTGCAGGAACCACGATCTCGCTAACCAACCCAGGTGGCATTGGAACCGTGCACTCGGTTCCGCGCCTAACCCGCGGTCAGGGTTGCATCGTTGGTGTTGGAGCTTTGGATTACCCAGCCCAGTTCCAAGGCATGGCAGAAGAGATGTTAGCCGAGCAGGGAATTGGCAAGATTTTAACCCTTACCTCCACCTATGACCACCGAGTGATTCAGGGTGCTGGTAGCGGCGAGTTCCTAAAGATCATCAACGAGATGCTAATGGGTGAGCGTGGCTTCTACGACCAGATCTTCGCTGACATTCGCGTTCCTTACACTCCGGTGGTTTGGGCCAGTGACTTTCACTGGGATCTTGCAGATGAAAACGGCAAGAACACCCGCATCCAGGAATACATAAATGCGTTCCGCGTTCGCGGTCACCTGATTGCAGATATCGACCCGCTTGAGTACCAGCAGCGCTGGCACCCGGACCTGGATATTCGCTCCTATGGACTAAGCCTTTGGGATCTGGACCGCACCTTCAAAACCGGTGGTTTTGGTGGTCGATCCAAGGCCAAGTTCCGCAACATGCTCGGCATTCTGCGTGACAGCTACTGCCGCACCATTGGTGTTGAGTACATGCACATTCAGGACCCTGCCGAGCGTATTTGGTTCCAAGACAAACTTGAGCGTCCATATCAAAAGCCAACCAAGGAAGAGCAGTTCAGAGTTCTGAACAAGCTGAACGAGGCTGAGGCATTTGAGACTTTCCTGCAGACCAAATTCGTCGGTCAGAAGCGCTTCTCGCTGGAAGGCAGCGAGTCCCTAATTCCGTCACTGGATGAGATTCTGCAGCAGGCAGCCCACGCCGGCATGAGCGAGGTGGCCATTGGTATGGCACACCGCGGTCGCCTAAACGTGCTCACCAACATTGCGGGCAAGACCTACGGTCAGGTATTCCGCGAGTTTGAAGGGTCAACCGATCTGGATAGCGTTCAAGGCTCGGGAGATGTGAAGTACCACATGGGCACCGAGGGTGTTGCATCATTTAGCGATGGCACATCGGTCAAGGTATCGCTCGCCGCAAACCCATCTCACCTTGAGGCGGTTAACCCGGTTCTTGAAGGAATCGTGCGTGCCAAGCAAGATGCTTTGGGGAACCCTGAGACCTACCCGGTGCTACCGGTGCTAATCCACGGTGATGCAGCATTCATTGGTCAGGGCGTTGTCCCAGAGACCATGCAGATGAGCCAGCTTGAGGGTTACAAGATTGGTGGCACCATCCACATCGTGGTGAACAACCAGGTTGGATTTACCACCTTGCCCAAGGATTCCAGAACCTCGGTTTACGCAACCGATGTTGCAAAGTCGATTCAGGCTCCAATCTTCCACGTCAATGGCGATGACCCTGAGGCAGTAGTTCGAGTATCGAAGCTTGCTTTCGATTACCGACAGGAATTCAAAAAGGACGTAGTAATCGACATCGTTTGCTACCGTCGCCGCGGACACAACGAAGGCGATGACCCTTCGATGACCCAGCCACTTATGTACAACCTGATCGAGCACAAGCGCAGCGTTCGAACCCTGTACATGGAGAACCTAATCGGTCGAGGCGATATCACTCAGGAAGAGTTTGATGCCGCTAATTTGCAGTTCCAGCAGAGCTTGGAGCAGGCTTTTGTCGATGTCCACGAGGCAATGAGCCAGCCGGTGGCTCTGCTAGAGCGCCCAGTTGGCATTGGCACCACCGCTAGCGAGAAGCAGCAGCTGGTTCGCCCAACTGCCATCGCAAAGGAAATGGTTGAGGCCATTGGTAATGCTCACGCAAACCAGCCTGAAGGTTTCAGCGTTCACCCGAAGCTTGCTCAACTTCTGCAGAAGCGCGTTGAGATGAGCCGCGAGGGTGGCATCGACTGGGGCTTTGGTGAGCTTTTGGCATTCGGATCGCTACTTGTTGAGGGTGTAAAGGTTCGCCTTTCAGGACAGGATGCCAGACGTGGCACCTTCGTGCAGCGCCACGCCTCCTTCCACGACCGCCTAACCGGCCAGGAGTGGATGCCACTGCAGTACATCTCCGAGCAGCAGGCTAGGTTCCAGGTCTATAACTCGCTACTGAGCGAGTATGCGGTCATGGGATTCGAGTACGGCTACTCGGTTGAGGATCCAAACACTTTGACCCTTTGGGAAGCCCAGTTCGGTGACTTCGTAAATGGTGCTCAAACCGTAGTCGACGAGTTCATCTCATCTGCCGAGCAGAAGTGGAACCAGTTCTCTTCCCTCGTGCTTCTTCTTCCACACGGTTACGAGGGCCAGGGTCCTGACCACTCCTCGGCAAGAATCGAACGTTTCTTGCAGCTGTGTGCGGAGAACAACATGACCGTGGCGCAGCCTTCAACTCCTGCTTCGCACTTCCACCTACTAAGACGCCAGGCATTTACCTCGCCAAAGCGTCCTTTGATTGTCTTCGCCCCTAAGTCGATGCTTCGCCTAAAGGCAGCATCTTCAGCGGTTGAGGACTTCACCACCGGTAGCTTCCGTCCAGTAATTAGTGATGAGCAAAACCTCGATGCCGCAAAGGTCAGCAAGGTTCTGTTCTGCTCGGGCAAGATCTACTGGGATCTTTTGGCCGAGAGCCAAAAGCGCAATGACGGCCAGACCGCAATTGTTCGTGTTGAGCAGCTTTACCCAACTCCGGTTGCAGAGATGCAGGCGGCCATCGCACAGTTCCCGAACGCTCAGTTGCGTTGGGTTCAGGATGAGCCACTAAACCAGGGTGCTTGGACCTACATGGGTCTGTTTATGCCTAAGTACGGCATCAACTTCACCCCGGTTGCAAGACCGGCTTCGGCATCGCCTGCCTCTGGTTCTGCAAAGCGTCACGCTGCCGAGCAGGCTGACCTTGTCCAGCGAGCGTTCCAGGACTAATGCGCTCACTACGGGTTGTTATTTTGGGTGATGAGTTACTCACCGCATCTGGCGACCCCAAGGGACTTGGCTGGTTGGGCCGCGTGCAGGCTAGATTGCCGCAGGGTGAGGATGTTGCGTTCTTCCCGCTGGCAATGGTTGGTGAGAGCACCTCTGACCTTTTAGAGCGCTGGAGAAGCGAAGCAATGCCTCGTTTCACCGCGCAAACCGAGAATTACCTGGTGCTGGCACTTGGCTCTCAGGACGTCAAGGCTCAGGTCACTATTTCTAGATCCAGGTTGAATCTGGCTTCGCTATTGGATGATGCACTACGCGAGGGTGTCAAAGTGTTTGTGGTTGGACCAACGCCAACCGGAGATCCAGAAACTGATCACGAGATCGAGCACCTATCGGCAGGTTTCGAGGACGTGGTTAGAAGACGCCAAATTCCTTATGTTGATTGCTTCAAACCGCTTCGTGAGCACGAGGGTTGGCAGCAGGAGACCAGCGCAAATCCGCGTGGCTTACCTGGACAGGTTGGCTATGGTTTGGTGGCTTGGTTGGTGCTAAACCGCGGTTGGTTTGAGTGGCTAGGGCTTACTGAGCCACAAGATCAGTCGTGATCTTGAACTTCGCGTAGTCGCTGCATAACGCGCTGGGCTAGCTCTTCCGCTGGCGCCTCATCGCATGAGCGCTGGATTACCTGTTTGAAAACAAGCTCAATGTCGTAGTGCTCTTCGCAGGACTCGCAGTTCGCGAGGTGAGCGGTGATGTCCTCTTGCTGATCATTCTGCATCTCGGCGTGGAGAAACTCGTGCACGTTGCGCTTTACTTCTTCGCAGTCAACTGGATTCACTTTTCCTCCTCCTCAACTCGGTAACCTTCTTGCTTTGCATAATCAGTCAACAAAGTTTTCAGCATTTTCTTCCCGCGATGCAATCTAGACATTACCGTTCCCACCGGAGTGTCCATAACTTCGGCTATTTCGGCATATGGCAAACCCTCCACCACCGCGTAATAAACCACCATTCTGAACTCGTCAGGAATCTGATCTAGTGCATCGCGGATGATTTTAGACGGAAGATTATCCATCGCAACTGCTTCTGCGCTGCGTGTGTTGGAGGTGGTGAGCGACTCCCCCATGCCAACCTGCCAGTCCTCTAAATCATCCAGCGCGGTCTTGGCTTGATCCTTGGCGCGCTTGTTGTAGAGGTTGATGTGGGTGTTGGTCATGATCCTAAAAAGCCAGGCTTTTAGATTCGTCCCCTGCTCAAACTTTCCCCAAGCGCCATATGCTTTGGCAAAAGTCTCCTGAACCAAATCCTCTGCATCACTTGGGTTACGGGTCCAGCGAAGCGCGGCACCGTAAAGCTGTGGCATTAGTGGGAGGGCTTGCGCTTCAAACGAGATAAGTTTCTCGGACTTGGGATTCTGCATTGCTTTAAGTCTATTGGGGTTTTGCTTATTGGGCAGGAATCGCCCAGATTCGGTATCTTTGAACCAATGACTTCTTCGCACCCGTATTGGCCAGCCCCGCAAGGGCAAAACATCAATGCCACGGTTGCCCTTCCCGGTTCAAAATCACTCACAAATCGCGAACTCTTACTTTCTGCAATTGCCAGCGAGCCAACACTTTTGATAGCACCTTTGGTTTCAAGGGATTCAAAACTCATGATCTCCGCCCTCAAGTCATTGGGTATTGAGTTTGCGTGGCAGGGCTATGACCTTTTGGTCACCCCACACCCCCTTTTGGGTCCAGCAACTATTGATTGCGGGCTAGCTGGAACCGTGATGCGCTTTGTTCCACCGCTGAGCATGCTCGCAAGCGGTGAAATAGCTTTTGACGGAGACGAGGGTGCTAGACGACGCCCGATGAATACCACCATCGATTCCATTCGAGCACTCGGCATCGAGGTGATTGCAGAATCCGACTCGCTTCCCTTCAAGGTTTTAGGTTCCGGCAGAGTGCCAGGTGGCGAGCTTTCAATTGACGCTTCGTCCTCGAGCCAGTTTGTTTCGGGGCTACTTTTGGTGGCAGCCAAATTCGAGCAGGGTTTAACACTTCGGCACACCGGAGAGGAATTACCATCGCTGCCACATATCCAAATGACACTTGAGACACTGCGTCAGCGTGGGGTGGATGCCAAGACCATCGATGAGCGCACCTGGCGGGTTGAACCAGGCCTTATTGCCGGTGGGCGAAAGGTCATTGAGCCAGATCTATCGAATGCTGGGCCATTTCTTGCGGCAGCAATGGTTTCCGGTGGCAGTGTT
>NZ_CBCHRQ010000073.1:0-6042 GCF_965064355.1 Aquiluna sp. | reverse complement strand
GAACCCTCAGCACCTGGAAGATTCAGAAGTCTGTCGAACTAGCGCTTTCTGCACTTGGTGAGATCCAAGAAGTTCTCCCGGCCAACCTTTTGAAAAAGCACAAGATGCTGTCGCTTTCTGAATCGATAAAGCAGATACATGTCCCAAAGATTGATAGCGAGTGGCAGGCAGCTAGAGACTCGCTTCGCTTTCACGAAGCAATGCTTTTGCAAATCCAATTGGCGCAGTCCAGGTCAAAGCGCAACCAAGTCAAAGCTTCAATTAGGACTCCTGGTGAGCTACTAGGAACCTTTGATAAGCGATTGCCATTTGAGCTCACCGACGGTCAGCGGATAGTAGGCCAAGAGATAGAAATAGATCTAGCCTCTGGCCACCCAATGCACAGGCTTTTGCAGGGTGAAGTTGGATCGGGTAAGACATTGGTTGCCCTTCGTGCTGTGCTAACGGTTGCTCAATCAGGTGGTCAGAGCGCACTGCTTGCTCCTACAGAGGTCTTGGCATCTCAGCACTTTGAGTCCATTAGAAGCTCGCTCGGAGACGAACTCTCAAGAGCGCTTGGGCTAAGGCTGCTAACCGGTCAGATGTCAACGGCAGAGCGCAAGATAGCCATGTTGGACATCGCCAGCGGTAAGTGCCTCTTGGCAATCGGAACTCACGCTCTGATTAGCGAAAAGGTGCAATTCTTTGACCTCTCGTTTGTTGTCGTGGACGAGCAGCATCGCTTTGGTGTTGGCCAAAGGGAAGCGCTCAGGGCCAAAGGCAAAACTGCGCCTCACGTTCTGACTATGACCGCAACCCCAATCCCAAGAACCATGGCAATCACAGTTTTTGGCGACTTGGAAATCTCTACGCTGGTTGAGCTTCCAAAAGGTCGACAGCCAATCTCTAGCCACGTAGTTGAACTTGCAAAGCCAGCTCTGGTTGCCAGAGTTTGGCAGCGCGTGGCCGAGGAGGTAAAGGCGGGTCGTCAGGCTTTTGTGGTTTGCCCAAGGATCGACGGCGAGCTGGTCGAAGAAGACTTCGAGCCAACCGAGGAAGAAGAAGAGCAAGGACCGGCTCCAGCTGCAGCGGTGGAGGTAGTTGAGGCCCTCAAGCTGAATCCAGCTTTGGCTGGCCTAAACATCGGTCTGATGCACGGCAGGCAGTCGCTGGAAGAGAAAACTGCGGTAATGCAGGCCTTTAACGCAGGTGAAGTGCAAGTTTTGGTTTCAACGACTGTGATTGAGGTGGGTGTGAACGTCCCCAATGCCACCGCAATGGTGATACTGGATGCCGATCGATTTGGCATTTCGCAGCTACACCAGCTTCGTGGTCGAGTCGGGCGTGGTGCACACCCAGGAGTTTGTCTAATGGTTTCGGCGAGTGAGCCAGGATCTTTGGCCATGGAGAGACTCAATGCCGTTGCATCGACGGTCGATGGCTTCAAGCTAAGCGAGCTGGATCTTGAAATTCGTGGCGAAGGTGACGTGCTGGGCAATTTGCAATCCGGTGGAAAATCGCAGCTCAAGCTGTTGCGAGTAATCAAGGATGCTGAGCTAATTCAACAGTGCAAGGGGCTTGCTCAGGACCTAATTGCTGCGGGATTGCCTGCCGAAACAGTCAAGGCTTTGGAACTTGCAGATGCGGCAGCGCTCAAGCGCAGCTAACCTTTACCTTGTGAATTCTGTTGCCATCTACCCTGGGTCCTTTGACCCGCTAACTCTTGGTCACCAATCGGTGATTGAAAGAGGGGCTGAGGTATTTTCGAAACTGCACGTTGTGATTGTTCACAACCCCAACAAAAATCCGCTTTTCTCAGTTACTGAACGCCTTGAGATGGTGAAGTTGGCGACCAAGCACCTTACGAACGTTGAAGTCTCAGCTTTGGAGTCTGGCTTGCTGGTTGATCACGCTAAGTCTTTGGGTGCGAAGGTGATTCTCAAGGGTTTTAGAACCGCTGGAGATATCGAATACGAACTTCCTATGGCTCAGGTGAACCGCGATTTGGCCAACTTGGAGACTGTTTTCATGGCGGCAGAGCCTGTCCATGGTTATGTCTCATCCTCTTTGGTGAAAGAAGTTGCAAAACTTGGTGGAGATATCTCTGGGTATCTGAATGTCGATGTTGCCAAAAGACTTAGCGAAAGGCTCTCAAAGTGAGTTTTCTAGTACCAGTTCACGATCTCATGAAGCGTCCCGGGCTCATGCGTGAGCTAGAGCTTGATATCCCATTGGCTGAGCCAATTGGAACCGAGGTCGTAGCTATTCCAACCGGTGCTGAGGTTGAGCTTGAATTGCGCCTTGAATCTGTCCACGAGGGCATTTTGGCAACCGGTGAGATCTTTGCCGAGGCAAAAACCATGTGTTCAAGGTGTCTAGAAGACATGAATCTGAAGATTGAGGTGGATTTTCAGGAGCTTTTCGCCTATTCTTACTCCTCGGATGACGAGCTGCTTGTTACCAACGAACACGTTGATTTAGAGCAGGTAGTCATAGATTCAGTAGTTTTGAGTCTTCCTTTCCAACCCGTATGCAACAAGGATTGCCTTGGCTTGTGTGTGGAATGTGGATTTAGGTTGAGCGAAGAACCTGAACACAAGCATGAGAATGTGGTTGATCCCAGATTCGAAGCCCTAAAAGACTTACTTAGCAAGGAAGAGTAGCCATGCCAGTACCAAAGAGACGCAAGTCACGTGCTAACACTCACGCACGTCGTTCAATGTGGAAGGCTGCGCCAGTTACCCTGGTGAAGACCATCGAGAACGGTAAGACCGTTTACAGCCTGCCTCACCGCGCCAAGGTTGTAACCGACTCTGTCGGCACTGAGCTCTACATGGAGTACAAGGGCCGCAAGGTAGCTGACGCTTAATAATGGGCTTTAGCGAGCTGCAGTCGCGGCTCGGGGGCAACATCTCACCCGAGCTTCTGCAACTAGCCCTGACCCACTCTTCTTACGCCTATGAAAAAGGCGGAGAAAACAACGAACGGCTCGAGTTTCTCGGGGATTCAATCCTCGGCTACTTGGTAGCCGTTCAAGTTTTTAAGGACCACACCCCACTAAACGAGGGTGAACTCACCAAACTAAAAAATGGCGTGGTTTCTGCGCAAGCTCTGGCAACCGCAGCCAACCGCATTGGTCTTGGCGAATTCTTGCTGCTGGGTAAAGGTGAAGAACAAACTGGCGGCAGAAGCAAAGTAAACGTTCTTGCTGATGCCTTTGAGGCAATCCTCGGGGCGGCCTTCCTATCTTTCGGTCTTGAGTCCGCAAGTGCGATAGTTGAAAAACACATCGTCCCGTTGCTAGATGACCCAGATGCGATTCGCGAAGCATCAGACCCTAAGACTTCGCTATTGGAAAAGCTTCAGAAGCTAAAGCGCGAACCGGCTCGCTACGAGATCACAAGTGCCGGGCCTGAGCACGAGATGATCTACACCGCAACCTGCTTCTCTGGCGATAAAGAGCTAGCCCAAGGCGATGGCACCACCAAGCGCGGTGCAGAGACTCAGGCGGCAATCGCAGCTTTGCGACTTTTGGCGGAGAAGTAGTGCCAGAACTACCTGAGGTCGAAACAGTTCGCGCGGGCCTCGCAGAGCATCTTGTCCGAGCAACGGTTTCCGGAATCGAGATTTCAGACATTAGGTCGCTGAAGCGAAATGTCTCTGGCGTTCAGGGCTTTGTCGAGGAGCTCACCGGATCAAGGCTTGAATCGGTTGTTAGGCGAGGCAAGTTTCTCTGGCTAACGCTGTCTAGTGGCCGAGCTTTGGTTGGACACCTAGGCATGAGCGGACAGATTCTGGTTAGAACTCCAGGATTTGCGCCAGATCCACAGACCAGAGTCGTAATTCACGTGCAGACCGAGGCTCATGAGCCGCTAGAGATTCGCTTTGTTGATCAGCGCCTATTTGGCGGTCTAATGATCGATGACCTTGTGCCAACCTCTGATGCGCTTCCTGCGGGCTTCTCACCTGAAGCAGAGGCTGCTGCAGTCATTCCCTCAACCGTCGCTCACATCTCAAGGGACTTACTAGATCCTCACTTTGACGTTGACGCTGTTGCGACAAAGATGTCGAAGAAAAACTCAGGCATCAAAAGGGTTTTGCTGGATCAGAATCTCCTCAGTGGCATCGGCAACATTTATGCCGATGAGAGCCTTTGGGTGGCAAAGCTTCACTATGACAAACAGGCCTCGAGTATTTCTAAGAAGAAGCATCTGGAGCTGATTGAGATTGCAGCTGACGTTCTTCGCAAGGCGGTTGCGCAAGGCGGAACCTCTTTTGACGAGCAATACAAAAACGTAAACGGCGAGAGCGGTTACTTCTCGCAGTCGCTCAATGCCTATGGCATGACTGGCTTGCCTTGTAAGCGCTGTGGGACTCCAATCAAGCGCGAGGCTTGGGCTAACCGCGGTTCACACTTCTGCCCCAAATGCCAAAAGCGTTAGGCTGAGTGAATTCTTTGACCGGGGAGAAAATGCGCAAGAGAATCCTTGTCATCTGCATGTTTGACAGCATTCACTCCGCCAGGTGGTTATCTCAGTTTCAAGACCAAGACATCGAGTTCTTGCTTTTCCCATCTTCGCCACATCGCAGAATTCACAAAAACCTCAAGAGTCTGGTTGCTGGCAACAGCGCCGCAAGCTACAAGCAGTTTCCCCTAAGTCGATTTTTTGGCCTACCGCTTTGGATCGCGGACAAACTTGTAGACAACTGGTTTAGGTCAAGCCTGGTAAAGCGTGCGATAAAGACTTTCAAGCCTGACTTTGTGCACGCGATGGAATTGCAAAATGCTGGCTACATTGCCGCCAAAGCCATGACTTCAAAATCCAATTCAAAGTTGATTGCTACCAACTGGGGGAGCGATATTTTTTGGTTCCAGCAGTTCCCTAAGCATCGCGACAAGCTAAAGCATCTCCTCTCGGTAGCTGACTACTACTCCTGCGAATGCAATAGGGATGTTTCCCTTGCCCACAGCCTTGGGTTCCAGGGTCAGGTAATGCCGGTGATTCCTAACGCAGGGGGTTTCTCGAAAGAAGTCCTCGACCAGAAAGTCCCACTGTTGCAAGACCGTAAGGTGATTGCAATCAAGGGTTACCACGGTTGGGTTGGCAGGGCGAAGGTTGCCCTAGAAGCCGTCGAGGCAATAGCAGGAGATTTGAAGTCCTATCGCCTAGTCGTTTACTCGGCAAACCGAGGGACTATCAGGTTGGCAAATCAAATCGCCAGGCGAGCTGGTTTAGACATCACCGTTTTTGGCAAGGGAAAACTCAGCCACAATCAAGTTCTTGAACTTTTTGCCAGTGCCAAAATCTATGTCGGCCTATCGCTCTCAGATGGCATCAGCACATCGCTATTGGAATCAATGGCGATGGGCGCTATTCCGGTGCAGACCGCAACGGCGTGCTGTGATGAGTGGTTTACCGATTCCGGTGTGAAGGTGACAGAAACAACCGTCCCGAAAGTTCAAGAGGCTATTTTGGCGGGACTAAAGCTTGCCGAGAACCAATCTCTTTCGAACAAGAACCGAGAGATTATTCACACAAAGGCCAACGCCGAAGACGTTGCCAAGATTGCCCAGGGTTTTTACAACCTTTAGATCTTCTTGCTCCAAAGTGACCTAGAAAGCTTTGGCCAAATCACAACAATTGCCGCCAGGCCGATTGCTCCGTAGGACCAGAATAATCCCAGGTCATTAGCCGGAATCATCTTGTCTTTGTGAAATTCCAAACCAGTCCAAAAGATTGTTGCTGCCAATGCTGCGGCAAAGAAGATTGCACCGAGTTTCCCGGTTTGAATCCTCGCCTGCATTGCAAATGCCAGCACCACAATGCCTGCAACCACTAAGCCAACCGGTGCGCCACTGACCTTGGTTTGGTGAGCAACCGTTCCGGCCACCGCGACAAATGCGCCGGCAAAAGCCGACCCTAAAAGCCCGAGGGCTTTTTTAGGACTGGCTGGCACGCTTGCGCGCCGATGCCTGACGAGCTCTGACGTTTGGATCAAGCTCAAGCTTGCGAATACGAGTCGCTTCAGGGGTTACCTCAACACACTCGTCTTCACGGGCAA
>NZ_CBCHRQ010000072.1:0-6268 GCF_965064355.1 Aquiluna sp. | reverse complement strand
TCTCGTAACCACGTGTTAACCTGTCTGTATAGATACTTATCTATAATCTCAACCAGTCGGCTAAATAGATAGGTGTCTAAGTGAAGTTTACGTTAGGGCAACGCTTGTCGGCCGAGTTCATTGGCACCGCAGGCATTGTTGCGGTGGTTATTGGAGCCGGCCACATGGCAGCACAGTTGGCAGCAGTCCCACCCATTGACCTAGTGATGAATGCAGTGGCCACCGCGGGTGTGCTCTTTGTTCTCATCTCACTTTTTGCCTCAGTTTCTGGATCGCACTTCAACCCAGTGGTAACAATGGTTTTTTGGCTTCGCAAGGAAATCGCAAGCGCTGACGCCGCAGGTTATGTCGTCGCTCAAATTGCAGGGGCAATTTCCGGCGCCCTGCTGGCGAATCTGATGTTTGGCGAAGCGGTCTTCACCCAAAGCCAAAACATCCGATCTGGCCTCGGTATTCACATCGCAGAGGTAGTTGCAAGCTTTGGCTTGGTACTTGTGATTCTGCTGCTGAGCCAGCAGGGCAAGAACAGCTTGATTCCAGTCGCGGTCCCACTTTGGATCTTGGCAGGTTACTTCTTCACCGCTTCATCTTCTTTTGCCAACCCAGCGGTGACAATCGGTCGAATCTTCTCCGATGCCGGTAGCTCAATTGCCTGGGAGTCGGTTCCAATGTTCCTAGTTACTCAAGTGCTCGGAGCGCTATTAGCTCTTGGTGCAGCAACACTTTTCAAATCAAAGACCGAAGGGTAGAAACATGTCCACTCCAATTGCCTCAGTGATGTTTGTTTGCGTCCACAACGCAGGTCGCAGCCAGATGGCTGCCTCCTACCTTCAGCACCTAGCTGGTGACCGAGTCGAGGTTCGCTCTTCTGGCACTGCTCCTGCCGACACCGTGAACCCTGCGGTGGTTGAGGCAATGCTTGAAGAAGGCATCGACATCTCTGGCAACACCCCAAAGATTCTGACCGACGAGGCTGTTTTGGCATCCGACTACGTGATCACCATGGGCTGCGGCGACAAGTGTCCGTTTTACCCGGGCAAGACCTACCTGGACTGGAAGCTTGATGACCCAGCGGGTCAGGGCGTCGATTTCGTACGACCAATTCGCGATCAGATCCGCGGCATGGTGGAGGATCTGATTTCTCAGATCGATACCAAATTTGGTAACTAGCCGTTCAAGCGACATTTACCTTGTGAACAGGTAGCTGAAAGCTTGGGGCGTTACTTTCGCCCCATGCTAAAGCGCGTCGCCATTGTCACCGAGTCATTTTTGCCTCAGATTAATGGCGTCACCAACTCTGTTGTCAGAGTCCTAGAGACGCTAAAGCAGCACGAGATCGAGGCTATGGTTATCGCACCCTCTTCTCAATCTCCTAAACACCTCGGTTTTGACGTTCACACCACATCCGCAATTTCGGTGCTGCAGTTTCCGGTTGCGATGCCAGGACCTGGGATCTCAAAGCTACTTGAGGATTTTGCGCCGGATGTGATTCACGTGGCAGCCCCATTCATGATTGGCGCTCAAGCAATTGCCTGGGGACAGAAGAACAATGTGCCAACTGTCGCGATCTATCAAACCGATGTTGCAGGTTACTTAGAGCGCTACAACCTAGCTTTTGCCAAGCCAATTCTGGAGAAGATCGTTGGCGGTATTCACTTTGGTGCGACCTTGAATTTGGCCCCAACCAAAGAGACCGCCGAGTACTTACGTCAAATAGGCGGCGGCAAAGTAGAAGTTTGGGGGCGTGGGGTCGATCTCGATCTCTTCAGCCCTAAGAATGTGGGCGATGCCGAGACCCAGATGATTAGGTCTCGCATCGCACCACCTCACCACAGGGTAATTGGCTTTGTGGGGAGGTTGGCCGCGGAGAAGCAGGTCAATCGAATGATTGAACTTATGGATCTGCCAGACACCAGTTTTGTGATCGTGGGTGATGGCCCAGAGCGTGCGAAGTTGGAAGAACAGTTCAAGGGCAAGCCGGTGCTCTTCACCGGAGCACTAAGTGGTTTGGAACTTGCGAGAACCTTTGCGGCGATGGACATCTTTGTTCACTTTGGAACCGAGGAAACGTTTGGGCAGACCATCCAGGAGGCTCAGGCAACTGGACTTGCGGTGGTAGCGCCAAACATGGGTGGTCCGAGACACCTTATTGATCACATGAAATCTGGCTTGTTGGCTGATCCATTTGTGCCAAACGGATACCGAAACTTGGTTGCTCAGCTCTTGGCGAGCGAGGAGCTTCGTCAGGAGATTGCCTTGGGGGCAGCAAGAAGCGTTGAGGGTCGTTCGTGGGCCGCCAACAACGCTAAACTCTTGCAGTACTACCAAGACGCCCTGACTGCTTCTGGCGCGCTAAGACTGGAGCGAATTGAACTGGCTTGACGCCCAACAAATAATTAACGCCTTTGGCGACTATGTGGCTTTAGCCGTCACCCTGATCATCTTTTTGGAAACCGCTTTTATCTTCACCTCGTTCCTGCCAGGTGATTCGCTGTTGTTCCTGACCGGACTAGCGCTTGCGACCAGCACCTCTTGGCTTCCGGACTGGCTCGGTTTCATCTTGATTTGGCTGGCCGCCTTTATCGGCACCCAGGTCGGTTATTGGGTCGGCTATAAAATCGGCCCACCGTTATTTGAGCAAAACCGCAATTTCATTCTCAACGAGAAGGTGCTGGCCCGCACCCACGAGTTCTTCGAGAAATACGGCGCTCGTGCCGTGGTGCTAGCTAGATTTGTGCCAATCCTTAGAGCCTTGATCCCAATGTTGGCTGGTATCTCTCGGATGGATATCAAGCGCTTTACCCAGCTAAACCTGATTGGTGCAACCGTCTGGGTGGGTGTTTTCATGCTCGCTGGTTATTGGCTGGGGCAGATTCCCTACGTCAAGGAAAACCTAGAGACCACGGTTATCTTGATCATCATCTTCACGTCACTACTTTTGCCTGTTGAGCTCTTGAGAGATCGAATCTCAAAGGGTCTCAAATCAAAGCGGGCTAACGGTTAATCATTTCCCAGTTTGGATGATTTACCCTTGGGCTATATGGGCTGAGAGCACTGTGTTTAGGCTGCATCCCATCTCCGGATGTAACACCTTTGAGCTTGCGGTCAAAAAATGGCAGTACGTCTCTTGTGACCCACCTAGCGGTTTCCACAAGCCCCCTGGAAACAGCCGTGAGCTCTGGATTCACGAAACGGTAGTTTAGATTTAAGAGCTCAGCCGCATCATTGGCGACTCGGATGTGTCCCGGGCCAGAGAAGTGAACCATGTCCTCGGCCCAGTAGGCCAGGTTCTCAAAGTCTTGAATACCAAAGACATCGAGCATCGGAATTTCAAATTCATCTGCAACGGTCTCGATCAGGGTTGAAAAGAGCTCCGCCCTTTGCCTCATCGGCTTGAAAAGCTTCAGGTGGATTGGGTTGATGGTATTCGCCAACATAACATCGCAACCGGCTGCTAGCAGCTGGTGGACCCCATCGCGCAGGCTATCGCGTAGCTGTGGCAATGAACTCGGGCGGGTCATGATGTCATTCGAGCCTGCCATCACGGTGACCAGGTCCGGCTGCAGGTAGAGCGCTTGTGGTAACTGACCCTGAATAATCTTCTGAAGCTTTGCCCCTCTTAGGGCAAGATTTGCGTATTGAAACTCGTAACCTGAGTCGCCAGCTTCTTGAGCTAGTAGGCCCGCCAATCGGTCGGTCCAGCCGTTGTAGTGACGAGAGTTTTTGAAGGTGAAGTCACCAAGTCCCTCGGAGAGCGAGTCTCCGATTGCAACGTATGAGCGGTAAGGCTTTCCAATCACGAGTTCATCAAATGATGGCTAATCGAACAAAAGGCAAACCAAAGGTGACGTGTTCGATTCGGATTGGTGAATTAGCTGGCTCAAGTTGACAAACACAGCGTAAGCATGCAAAATTCTTCTAATGTCTACTCGAGCCTCTTCCAGCGCGTTGGTTACCACCAACGCAATGATGTGCTGCTCGATGTGCATGTGCATGCTTTCGTGCCGCTAATCGAAACAGCTATTTCGATTCCCCTTCGGCACCAGCACCCCAACAAACGCACGTGATTCGTGCATTCAAAATCGCACACACATCGACGAAGGATTAGACAAATGACTCAGCTACTAACCAACCAGGCAACCGAAGCCAAGGGCTTCGCGCTCTACGTAGGAATCTCAGAATCAGAGGCCCAGGCAGCCGGAGTCTCGCTTGCCGAGATCGCCAGCAAGCTGCGCCAAACCATTGCAGAGCTATTGCCAGCGAGGGCAAGCGAAACCTATGCAACTTTGGCTATTGCCCCAATTGCCGCAACCGGTCGCAACCTAGACATCACCCGCATTGCACTCAAGGAGCCAAAGGCGACTTCGATCAAGGCGGGCAAATCGGACGAGGTAAAGGCCGCCAAGGGTTTGGTGGTTGACCTAACCCGTCGTCGGCTATTTATTGATGGCCAGAACGCAAACCTGACTTGCAAAGAATTCGAATTGTTTGCCTTCCTGATCGAGAACACCGGCAGGACAGTTTCTCGCCAGGAAATCGCAGGGATTTCAGAGCGTTGCGGAGAAGCGACTCCTAACGCTCGAACCATTGACGTTCACGTTCGTAGATTGCGCGGCAAGATTGCCGGCTATGAGGACGTTGTTCGCACCGCGAGGGGTCAGGGCTACCGCTTCGATAGGCACCCAGATGTGCTTATCGAACAGCTCTAGACTGAGCTAATGCGAGATTTCCACCAGGCGGTCACTGCCATAACCAAGCAGGTAGTTAGCCTGGTGGATAAAAATCCAACGCCAATCATTTTGATCGACGGTCGGGCAGCCAGCGGTAAATCCAGCCTGGCTGCCGAATTGAAAAACGTGCTGTTCAAAGAACTCGAGCAGGCCCCTCGGCTTATCCACATGGATGATCTTTATCCGGGCTGGGAGGGCTTGCAGCTCGGTGCCTTTTACCTAAACCAGCAGATCCTGCAGCCTCTAAGTGCGGGTAAAACCGCCCACTGGCAATTGTGGGATTGGCAAAAAGCTGAGCGCGGAAGAGTCGATGAACCTGGTAACGGCTGGCGTGAATTCGCCGGGGGCACCCCGCTGATTGTTGAGGGTTGCGGTGCTCTGTCTCGAGTCTCCAGTGAATTGGCCCACTTACGGGTTTGGATTGAAGCACCAAAAGAGCTTCGTCATGCTCGCTGGATTGAGCGCGATGGCGAAAAGTTCAATGACTATTGGCATATCTGGGCAGCTCAGGAAGATGAGTTTTATCAGCAGGAAAAATCCAAATCGCTTGCTGATCTGGTAGTTGAAAACTAACTGTTGCGGTTTAAGCGCCAGGTTCGAACACCGGCGATGACGCTAAGGCCAATCACAACCAAAGCGATGATGTAAACAAAAGATCTAACCCACTCAATCGAGTAGGTGAAGTAGCCGGCAACCGTTAGGCCAGTTCCCCAGATCACCGCACCAACAAAGTTTGCGCTGAAGAACTTGTAGTAATTCATTTTTCCAATTCCTGCTAACGCAGGAATGATGACTCGGGCCCATGGGATAAAGCGGGCAACCACCACCGACCACCAGCCGTAGCTTTGGTAAAACTGCTCGGAGCGAGAAATCGCCTTTTTGAGCCAGCTACCTTTTCGCTTATCTAGGTAGGGCCTACCAAAGTGACGACCGAGGGTGTAGCCAACCTGATCGCCAAGCCAAGCTGCAATACCAACACCGATAGCCATCACATAAATGTTTATCGAGTCTGAATGAGCAGCGGCAATAAGTCCGGCTGCGAAGACCAATGAGTCACCGGTAATGAAAGGGATGAATGCACCTACAAACAATCCGGTTCCAGCAAAAACCAGACCGAATACCGCAAGGTAGAAAAGCACCGGACCAATTACATCGAACCAACCAACGATATCGTCGGTAACAGAGGTTCGAAGATTGATTAGATTCACCCCACAAGTTTACCCGCCTTGCCGCAATGGCCTAATCGAGCCAAATTGGCTGAGTAAACTTGGGGGAATGCGTATCGGTAAGAAAATCTCCGCCCTGTTTTTGCTTAGTGCTCTAGTGCTAACCGGCTGCTCAGCAAGCCCTGAGGTAAGCCCCAGTGCCTCACAAACCCCAACCGAGGAGCCGGCTCCGGAGCCGGTTTACCTAACCGCGCCACTAACTGGTGTGCAGTACCTTGAGGGCACAAATCCTTACCTAGCACTTTCCGCGGTTTCCGCAAAGATCGACAACACCTTCTCTGGTCGCCCACAGCTTGCGCTGAACGATGCCGA
>NZ_CBCHRQ010000071.1:0-6475 GCF_965064355.1 Aquiluna sp. | reverse complement strand
GATGCACCCAGGGACAGCATCAAAACCAGCCAAAACTCGTACTTATGGTTCTTTGTCACGTCTCAACTTTCAACACCAGTGCGTTTGAAGAGTTTAGGTGTCCTAGGTGTGAGTTAGGTTTCATTCGTGGCTAAGCAAAAAAGCGAATTTAAGTGTTCAGAGTGTGGCTGGACCACCGTCAAGTGGGCAGGACGTTGTGGCGAGTGCCAAGCCTGGGGCAGCCTGGACGAGAGTAGTGGCACAACCAAAGAGGTGCGTGCGATAAAGCTCAACGAGTCGCAAGCCGCCAGACCAATCACCGAGATTGAAACCGGCGAAAGCCAAAGCCAGCCAACCATGGTCGGAGAATTTGACCGAGTCCTTGGCGGCGGATTGGTGCCGGGCGCTGCGATTCTGCTATCCGGTGAGCCAGGTGTCGGAAAATCCACCCTGCTACTTGAGGTTGCCTCTCGCCTTGCCAAACAAGGCAAGAAGGTGCTCTACGTCTCCGCTGAGGAATCTGCCTCCCAAGTAAAACTCCGAGCCCAGCGAACTAACGCGCTCACCCCAAATCTTTACCTTGCCGCTGAAACCGATCTGGCCACAGTGCTCGGTCAGGTTGAAGCGATCAGGCCAGAACTTTTTATCGTTGACTCGGTTCAAACTGTTGCATCGAGTGACATCGATGGCGTTGCAGGAATGCCGGCTCAGGTTCGCGAAGTTGCCGCCAACCTCATCCGCACCGCAAAGCAAAACGGGATTCCACTGCTATTGGTCGGTCACGTCACAAAGGACGGTTCAATTGCCGGCCCGAGAACCCTCGAGCACCTAGTCGATGTCGTCTGCCACTTCGAAGGTGACCGTCAGACCTCGCTGCGCTTTATAAGGACTCTGAAGAACCGCTTTGGGCCAACCGATGAGGTCGGCTGCTTTGAGCTAACCGGCGAAGGCATCTTGGAGGTTCCGGATCCAAGTGCGCTGTTTGTATCCGGTTCCCAAAACCCAGTTTCCGGCACCTGCATCACCGTAACCGTTGAGGGCAAGCGCGCACTCATCGCTGAGATTCAGGCCTTGGTTGTTCACTCCACATCGCCGCAACCTAGAAGAGTTACCAATGGCGTCGACGCCTCGAGAGTGGCAATGATCCTCGCGGTGCTGGAAAGACGAGCTGGCATTTCGGTCTCCGACAAAGATGTTTATGTTTCAACTGTCGGTGGAATGAAGATCACCGAACCGGCGGCAGATTTAGCAATCGCCATCGCAATTGCATCTGCAGTGAAAGACAAGCCCGTTAGCCACCAAGTAGCCGCCTTTGGTGAGATCTCACTCGCTGGCGAAATCAGAGGTGTCACCAATGGCTCGCAGCGCAACCAAGAAGCCCAGCGTCTTGGACATGCAACAGTGATCGGTGAAAAGGGTCAGCTGGTAAAAGCTGCAATCAACCAAGCAATTAGTTGAGAATAAAAGTTTTCTCTTCTGAGATGACACCGTTGACTTCAACCTTGATTTTGTAGGTTGCGCCGCCGGTTGGAACCAAGTCATTGGTCTCTGCATTACAGCCGGTCTCAGATGAGTAAACCTTGTCCCATGGCCCCTTCTGAGCGGAGAATGCCTGGTTGGCTGGCAAAACGACATCGGAGTCGGTTAGCCCGTCTCGAGAACACTGCTTGGATGACCAATAGGTCTGGTCACCAGAAGTGATGGTGAAGAAGGTGCCGCGCAATCCAACATTGAACTTGCAGTCTTCCAAACCAGTGTTGACGATGGAATACCAGATCATTGGTTTCTCATCAGCTCCGAAGGTGTTGAGAGTTTCAGTCTCATTGCCAATCATCACCTCAACCTGAACCACACCTGGCTGGCAAACTGGAGCATCTCCAGGAGCTGGCGCTTCAGCTGACACCGTGGCCGACTCACTCATTGCAGGGGTAACGGTGGTTTGCGAAGGCGTGCCAAACGGGTTAGCAATTGAGATGTAGGCCCAGACACCGATGATTAGGGCAGCGAGTAGTAGGACGCCGCGACGGCGGGCATAGATCTGTTGCTGGGTAGGCATGTGACAAATCTAGTTATAGGTATTTCAGCATGCGGGAGTTTCCCAGCGTGTTCTGCTTAACTCTCGCCAAATCCAAAAACTCTGCAACACCCTCGTCGTTCGAGCGAACCATCTCGGCATAGGTCTCAGCGTCGACTGGCATATCAGAAATCTCTGCAAAACCGTGGCGCTGGAAGAAGTCAACCTCAAAGGTTAGGCAGAAGACTCGGTGGACACCCAGGTTCTTAGCTCTTTCTAAGAGCTCGTTCAACATCGCTGCACCCAAGCCACGGCGCTTGTTGTTTACATCCACCGCCAAGGTTCTAACCTCAGCCAAGTCCTGCCACATCACATGCAGAGCACCAAAGCCAACGACTTCGCCATCGAGCTCGGCAACCACAAATTCTTGAATTGATTCGTAGAGCTCGACCATTTCCTTGCCCAGAAGAATGCGATCAGCGACAAGGGGTTCGGCGATCTTTTGGATGCGCGGAACATCGCTGGTGCGGGCGGAACGAATCAAGAGCATTGGGTAATTATGGAGCAATTAGCCCTGGAGTGGGATTAAAACCTCATTGTGCCGAAGGAAAAACGGAGTCCATGGACCGTCGAACCGGGCGTAAATTGCAGCCCCTGCGATCTCGAGTTTCTTTTTGGCGAGAGCTTCTTTGAGCGCTTTGGCCTTTGAATCAAAAAGCGGCTGGCTTGCCAATCCCGAGAATGAAACCGCAGCAAATTTCCCGCCTGGATGCTCAGAAAAACTAAGCGTCGGATCCGAACTGGATGGCATCTGACTCATCGACATGCTGGCTGGCATCACGAAAGAAGTGACAAAGCCTTCTTCTTTCTTGGCCTGCATCACAGGTGCGGTCATGGCGATTGACTTGCCAGCGTTATTGCCACCGAAGATGTAGTTGGCCAAGCGCCGAAATGACTGGCTCCCGGCTGTTGACATGGAGCCAGACTCGTTAGTACTCACCAGAATGTGTGGCGGGTACTGACGAATCTCAAAGGCACCGAGGTTCTCAATGACTTGATAACCCAGCTTCTCGGTCATTTAGGAAACTACCGACTGTGCGCGCTCAGTTGAGACAAAGCTGAATTCCCCAGAGCTGAAATCAACCAGGATGTCCTGGGAGTTCTTGACGTCTCCACTGAGGATGCGCTCAGAAATTGCGTCCTCAATCTCACGCTGCACAACCCTGCGCAATGGCCTAGCTCCCAGAGATGGCTCGTAGCCAAGCTCAATTAGCTTCTCCTTAGCGCTGCTGGTCAGAATCAACTTCAGGTCACGGTCATCCAGACGCAACTGCAGACGCTTGATGAACAAGTCGACAATCAGCAGTAGCTCCTCGCGGGTGAGCTGTGGGAAGACGATTACCTCATCGACACGGTTTAGGAACTCCGGCTTGAAGTTTTGCTTCAGGGACTCATTCACGCGTGACTTCATCTGGTCGTAGTCGTTCTTAGAGTCACCTTCCAAAGTAAAGCCCAAAGCTCCGCGAGTGATCTCTCGGGTGCCGAGGTTGGTGGTCATGATGATTACGGTGTTCTTGAAGTCAACAACTCGACCCTGGCCATCGGTTAGACGACCCTCCTCCAAGATCTGAAGTAGCGAGTTGAAGATGTCCGGGTGAGCTTTTTCGATCTCATCAAAAAGCACGACAGAGAACGGCTTGCGACGAATTTTCTCGGTGAGCTGTCCGCCCTCGTCGTATCCAACGAATCCCGGAGGAGCACCAAACAGGCGAGAAACAGTGTGCTTTTCGCTGTATTCGCTCATGTCCAAAGCGACCAAGGCGTCTTCGTCATCGAATAGGAACTCTGCCAGAGCCTTTGCCAACTCGGTTTTTCCAACACCGGTAGGGCCTGCGAAGATAAATGATCCGGATGGGCGCTTTGGATCCTTTAGTCCCGCACGCTGGCGGCGAATGGTCTTGGATAGCGCTGCAATAGCTAGGTCCTGACCAATCACGCGCTGGTGAAGCTCCTGCTCCATGAAAATCAACTTCGCGCCTTCTTCTTCGGAGAGGCGGAACACAGGAATGCCGGTTGCCTGCGCAAGCACCTCTGCGATTAGGCCCTCGTCAACGATGCCTGGCTTTTCGACATTGCCATCACGGAATTCCTTCTCCATGCGCATCTTCTCGGCGGTGAGCTTTTTCTCCTCATCGCGCTTGGTGGCTGCTAACTCGAAGTCCTGGTCGGCGATTGCCTGTTCTTTGGCCCTCTTCACAACCGAAACCTTGTCTTCCATGTCACGAAGTTCCGGTGGGGAAGATAGGAAGCTAAGGCGCAATCTTGCACCGGCCTCATCGATTAGGTCGATGGCCTTGTCTGGCAGGAAGCGATCCGAAACGTAGCGGTCGGACATAGCCACAGCCGCAACAATGGCCGCGTCGGTGATTGAAACCTTGTGGTGAGCCTCGTAGCGATCGCGAAGCCCCTTGAGGATGTTGATTGCCATCGCAGGGGTAGGTTCTGCGACCTGAACCGACTGGAAGCGTCGAACTAGCGCAGCATCCTTTTCAAAGTGCTTGCGGTACTCATCCAAGGTGGTGGCACCGATGGTCTGCAGTTCACCGCGAGCCAACATTGGCTTGAGGATAGACGCTGCATCGATAGCGCCCTCGGCAGCTCCAGCACCAACCAGGGTGTGGATCTCATCGATGAAGGTGATGATGTCGCCTCGG
This sequence comes from Aquiluna sp., assembly GCF_965064355.1. Classification (NCBI taxonomy): domain Bacteria; kingdom Bacillati; phylum Actinomycetota; class Actinomycetes; order Micrococcales; family Microbacteriaceae; genus Aquiluna; species Aquiluna sp. Next base: position 1,768 of record NZ_CBCHRQ010000071.1, on the reverse strand, counting down.
GTGCGAATCTCCTTGGTTACTTTCTTTAGACGCTCTTCGAAGTCACCGCGGTAGCGAGACCCTGCAATCAGGCTTCCCATATCCAGGGTGTAAACCTGCTTGCCGCGAAGGGTCTCTGGCACGTTGTTGGAAACAATTGCCTGAGCAAGACCTTCAACAACCGCGGTCTTACCAACACCTGGCTCACCAATCAAGATTGGGTTGTTCTTGGTTCGGCGCGAAAGAATCTGCATTACGCGCTCGATCTCGCGTTCGCGACCAACAACCGGGTCCAACTTGCCCTCGGCAGCTGCCTGGGTGAGGTTACGACCGTACTGGTCCAAAATCTGTGAGCCCTTTGGCTGTGGGTTAGTCTCGCCGCCAACCGCGACAGACTCCTTGCCCTGGAAGCCGGAGAGCAGCTGAATAACCTGCTGGCGAACCTTATTGGTGTCTGCACCCAGCTTGGTTAGCACCTGAGCTGCCACGCCTTCGCCCTCGCGAATTAGCCCAAGTAAAAGGTGTTCGGTTCCGATGTAGCTGTGACCAAGCTGAAGTGCTTCACGAAGCGATAGTTCTAGAACCTTCTTGGCTCTTGGGGTAAATGGAATGTGACCGCTAGGTGCCTGCTGGCCCTGACCGATGATCTCCTGGACCTGCTCGCGAACCTGCTCTAAGTTGATGCCGAGCGCTTCTAGCGCCTTGGCTGCTACGCCTTCACCCTCGTGGATCAATCCGAGCAGGATGTGCTCGGTGCCGATGTAGTTGTGGTTTAAAAGCTTGGCCTCTTCTTGAGCAAGCACGACCACGCGTCGGGCCTTGTCGGTAAATTTCTCGAACAAGTTGGCACCTCCAAAATCTCTAATGGAAATGCTAGGTGGCGATTGGGGTAACTACTAGGGCTGTTCGCCCAAGGCGTTAGCGCGCTTTGCCCGCTCTTCGGCCTCGATCTTGGCGTAGGTGTCGCGCTCACCCTTATCGGCTCTCAAAATTGAGCGCAGCATGATCCAAAACAACACGCCAACTAGAGCCGGTGGAATCAAGGAAATCAATGCGTCTAACAGCATGTCGGTGGGGTTCATAATCTCTACTTCACCAGCGGGAACAGGATGGTTTCGCGAATACCCAACCCGGTCAGGGCCATTAGCAGGCGGTCAATACCCATACCCATTCCACCCGAAGGTGGCATACCAAACTCCAAAGCCTTGAGGAATTCCTCATCTAGCTTCATTGCCTCTGGGTCACCGGCCTTAGCAAGTTCCATCTGCGCCATAAAGCGCTCGCGCTGAACCACAGGGTCAACCAGCTCTGAGTAGCCGGTGGCCTGCTCAAAGCCGCGAATGTAAAGATCCCATTTCTCTACAACCCCCGAGATTGAGCGGTGGTCGCGAGTCAAAGGTGAGGTGTCAACTGGGAAGTCGGTTACGAAAGTCGGACGGTCAAGACCAGGCTTTACAAAGTGCTCCCAGAGCTCCTCGACATACTTACCGTGCAGCGGGTGCTCAATGTCAATATCAACGCTCTTTGCGAGCTTCTTGAGTTCTGCGATGTCGGTAGCCGGGGTGATTTCAACACCAGCAGCCTCAGACAATGAGTGGAACATCGAAACCTTTGGCCAGGAACCGCCAAGGTCATTCTCAGTGCCATCATCAAGGGCAACCTGGTGGGTGCCAAAGACGTCCATAGCAGCATTCTGAATAAGCTCCTGGGTCAGCTCCGCCATGGTGTTGTAGTCACCGTAGGCCTCATAGGCCTCGAGCATCGCAAACTCAGGAGAGTGAGTGCGGTC